>MNWR01000105.1:42473-82267 GCA_001872725.1 Proteobacteria bacterium CG1_02_64_396
CCCACTCGGCTCGCTACGGACGCTCAAGCCCGACAGACTCCTAGCCCCAATCAAATTCTTGACCCCTTAATGCTTTAGGTTTAAACATTTGATCCATGGACAGTATAACTGCAAGACATCACCCCGCCCTCGACTTCGTCCGCGCTCTGGTCCGCGCCCATCGCGCCATGGAGCGGGCCGCCGAGCGAGAAATCCGCAGCTACGGCCTAACCCCGCCCCAGTTCGACGTGCTGGCGGCACTGGGCAATACCGAGGGGCTGCCCCTGTCTGAAATCGGCAAAAAAACCCTGGTCACCGCCGGAAACATCACCGGCATCGTCGACCGCCTGGAGGCAGGGGGATGGGTGGAGCGCAAACGCTGCACCCAGGATCGACGCATCGTCTACGCCGCCCTGACCCCGGCGGGGGATGCGCTGTTTCAGAAGATCTTCCCGATGCAGGTGCAGTGGTCGGACCGGGTGCTCTGCCGTGGGTTAACCCCCGAGGAGCGCGACACCCTCACCCTTGAACTGCGCCATCTTGCCGCCCTTTTTCAACAAGAGGCGGATCAACCCGAGGGGGATCCCCCCCTCCAACCCCAGGAGCCTCACCATGAGCATGTATGAACTCGGCCACCCCTACACCGTGAAGGTTCAAAAGGGCGAGACGGTGGCGATTTGCCGCTGCGGCCTGACCTCGACCCCCCCGTTTTGCGACGGCAGCCACCAACAGGCGCCTGGCCAATCGCCCCTGGTTCAAAGTGCTGGCGAAGAGGCGCTGACCCTGTACGTCTGCGGCTGTGGCAAAAGCGCCAACATGCCGCTGTGCGACGGCAAACATAAAGAGGATTTTTAACCCGGATTTTTCATCAATTTGCCCGATGATCGCGTAGCGTGCTTGTTCGCACTGGGGGTTTTGCAAAAACGGGGCGTCGTCATTCATACAGACTGTTTGTGCAAAAGCCCCAATGCGGACACCAAAAGCAGGCGCCTTGAGGCGAGAAACAAGCCAGGGCGGAACAGTCTTGATGAAAAACCTGGGTTAAACACAACTCAGGCGCCCCAGGGAGGGGGCGCCACCATTCTAAGAAACGCTGAATCAATCAACGCCGCCCTATTTTGAATGGCAGGTGAAGCTGACCTGTATTTGCGTCATGATCTACCCGTAGCCCCTGTCCATCCCTACCGCCGGGATCCTCGAACGTTTATTGCTATTCCGCACCAGAGCAGCGCCCTCTCCGGGAGGCCCCCCGATGCCGCAACGCGAAGCCCGATTCCTCCGCCCCGTTTGGGACCCCTTGGTGCGCAGCACCCATTGGTACAACGCCGTTCTGATCGTGACTTTGCTCTTCTTGGGGCAGCTGCTGTTGCTCACCGAGCAGTGGCATCTGGTCGACAGCACCAAGGATGCGATCCTGGGGCTGCATGTGGCGTTGGGGTATGCCCTGGCTGCGGGGATTTTGTTGCGGGTGATTTGGCTTTTTGTCGGTCCGTCCGAGGCCTCGTGGCGCGACTGCCTGCCGCTGACCCGGGAGCAACAAGAGGTGGCGTTGGGCACCTGGCGGTACTACTTCACCCCCGGCCCCAGCGGAGAGTCCCCCTTTTATCGAGCCCATAACCCATTGGCAGGACTGGCGTATTTATCGCTCTGGATCATCATGATCGGGCAGATCGTCACCGGGGTGATCCTCGAAAAACACAACTGGGGCGACATCAAAGACCCCACCCCCTTCCTTAGCGCCGTGTACGAAATCCACGAGTGGGGCTACTACCTGACCATCGGCTACATCCTGCTGCATGTCCCCATGGTGGTGTTCCACGAATTTAAAGAAAAACGGGGGCTGGCCTCCTCGATGATTCATGGTTTCAAGTTCTTCACCCGCAAAGAGATCGAGGAGCACAAGATCCCCGACTCCATCGACTGACCTTGTTTCGAACGTCCGCACAGGAGGCGCACCATGACCACCCTTGGCAAGAAGAACATGATTTTCGGATTGGCCTACTTCCTCACCACCTTGGCGCTGGGGATGTTCCTGGCCAGCAAGATGGGCAGCGGCGGCCCCGAATGGGCCAACAGCATGCAACGGGCGGTGCTCAAGGCGGCCCACGCCCACGGCAACCTGGAGGCGGTACTCAACATCGTGCTCGGCTTTCTGCTCTGCCGCTTCGGCGCCCCCTCGGTCCGTCTGGCCCAGGTCGCCTCGGTGCTGCTGATTGTCGGAGCGCTCGGCCATTCGGGGATGCTCTACCTGGGCGGCCTGGGGCTCTCAACCGCCTTTAACCTCACCCCCATCGGCGGAATTTCGCTCATCGCCGCCATCGCCTTGATGATTCCGATCCTTATCAAAGGGGTTCAACCCGAGGAGCGCTGATATGGTTGAACCCTGCGTCATCCGGGCGATTCAGGCCCGCCGTTCCGGTCGAGCTTTTAGCGACCGGGTCATCCCCCCCGAAACCCTCACCGCGCTGATTGAGGGGGCCCGCTGGGCGCCATCGTGCTTCAACAATCAGCCCTGGCGTTTTGTGCTCAGCCGCCAGAACGGCCCGACCCGCGAAGCGATCGAGGCGGCGCTGAGCGAAGGCAACGCCTGGGCAAAAAAGGCCGACACCCTGGTGGTGGTCAGCTGCGACGACGCCCACGACTGCCATACGGGGGGTCGCCACTACGCCGGATTCGATGCAGGGCTGGCGGTGCAAAACCTGCTGCTGACCGCCTTCGAACACGGCCTGATGGCCCACCCAATGGCCGGATTTCAGGCCGAGCCGCTGAGCGAAATCTTGGGGATGCCCCCGGGGCAGCAAATCCTCTGCTTGATCGCCATCGGCTACCCCGGCGATCCCTCAGCTTTAAGCGAAAAAGACCAAGCTGCCGAAACCGCTCCCCGGCTGCGCCGCCCCTGGGACGCCATCGCCGCCTTCGACTTTTTCGGCGCGAAAATGGGGCAACACCACCACTGACCCCCTTATCCCCCTTTGTGGCCTTCGGCACATTCCAGTCCTTGACGTGCCGAAGGCCACGCCGCTCACGTCGTAGTCCCCGCACCATCCCGGCTCCATCGTCCCTTGCTCCCCCCCCCACGAGGAATGTCATGAATCAGAACATCGGGATCGGCTTGATGATTGGCTGGCTCGGCCTGTCCTCCACCGCCCTGGCTGCCCCCCCTCAGATCGATCCGGCCGAGCGCGCCCAAGGGGTTGCCCGCTTTTTACTGGATCACGACGGGGGCAGCGGCCAATCCCGTTTTATCCACGACATGACAAGGGACCCAGGGTTGGCCTGCCTGATGCCCCAAGTGGCCGCGCGGCTCGATGCGCAGGATGTGCGCTGGTTCGTCAAAAGCCTGAGCAACTTGGACGAGGTTCTTGCCGAGGAGATGGGGCTACTGCCCGCCAAGGCCTTCATGATGGCCCTGACCCAGGGGGGAGGCTTTGCGGTCGCCAGCCCCGAGGAGGGGGATGAACTGCTCGATGCCCTGCGGCTGATGACGGTCGATTTCGAAGGGAGAACCCTCCCCCTCGATCAGCAGGCAACCCGCGGCTCCAACACCCAACGCGACCTGGTGAACGGGATGTATTTCGCCGGCCCCCGATTGTCCTCTTCCCTCCAGCGCATCGCCGAAGCCACCGCGTCGATCACCTCGCAGCAGGTTTGTTCAAGCGCCAAGAGCGACCAGACCGCCATTCGCACCGCCGTCGACCGCATCGTCGAAAGCACCCAGAGCATCGCGGCAATCCTGGATTTGCTGCGCAGCTATGCGGACGATCTGCATCCCAACGACGAGGCCATCGCCCAATATTGCCAAGGCCATGCCGGGCAGGCGTTGTGCTCGGGGGGGGCGCCGCAGCGCGCCGCAAACGTCGCGGCGCTTTTGGAGCGCCGTCGCCCGCTGCTGGAGCAAGGGGGGTTGGGCAGCCGCTGGGATCCCTCCATCGCCACCCTACGGGGACTGGCGAACCGGTGGAGCGCCTACCAACCCGGTTTTTATGAAAGCGGCAGCAGCTACAACGCTGCGCCGGTCGTGATGAGCACCCCCACCAACACCCAACGGGCGATGCAGGCGGTCTCTGTGTTGCGACTGAGCGATGCGGCCGAGGCCCAGCGGATCGGACCGTACCTTATGTTCCTGGCCGAGTTCTCCGACGCCTCCTCAGCCGACGAAAGTCAGGAGGTGCTCGCCGCCTATCTGACCCCTCACGTCGGCTCGGTCGCCCAACGGGAGCAGCCCCAAGCGCAGCTCCTCATCGCCTCCTACGTGGGCATTCAAGGAGGCTGGGGGGTCAAGGGTTCACAGGGGCAATGGGGGTTGTTTGCCCCGGTCGGCCTGGAATGGCGTTGGGGGATGCCGGGGTACGGCGCCATCGCGTTGACCCTGGCCCCGTTCGACCTGGGCCATCCAATTTCGGCCAACCTCAATGGGGCCAGCGACAACCTGACCCTCGCCTCGGTGGTTGCCCCATCGGCGATGTTGAGCTGGGGTTTTGCAGGTTCCCCACTGAGTTTGGGGCTTGGGGTGCAGCGTGGGACCACCTTCGACGGCACCGGTCAGCGCGAAACCCGGGGGTTCGTCATGCTGGGGTGGGATGTGCCGCTGCTGCGGCTGTACTGAGGTTAGGGGCTCCCCCCCGCTAAGCGGGGGGGCAGCTCATTCAAGAGGCGTGGACCAGAATCTCTTCCGGCAAGGGGTGACTCAGGAAGGGGGTGGCGCTCATCGACAGGCCGTAGGCGCCCGCCAACTCGAAGACCGCCAAATCGCCGATTTCAGCGTGCTCCAGATACAGATCAAGGGCCAGCTTGTCGGCGCTGGTGCACAAAGGGCCGCCGATGTAGACCTTTTCTTGGTCGACCGCCACCACCCCTTGGGGGCGTTCGATGCCGTCACGGTGCAAGATCGTTACGGGGTGGTTGATTTTCAGCGCCGCCGGACGACGAAAGTGGTTCGTTCCCCCGGCGCAGACCACCTGCTTCACCCCTCGGCTGGTTTTGATGTCGAGAATCTCGGTGACAAAGAAGCCGCAATCGCCCACCAAAAAGCGGCCCAGCTCGAAGATCAGCTTGCGGTCGGCCAGCCCCTCGCTGGCCAGCAGGTCGCTCAAACCGCGACCGAAGGCGGCCAGATCGAAATGCTGCCCCTGCCCCAGGTAGTCGACCCCGATCCCCCCCCCCAGATCGATCACCGGAAAGCTGCGCTCGAAGCGGGCCTCCAGGCGGCGAACCAGTTCGAAGACCAACTCGGCATTCTTGAGCAACAACCTATAGTCGAGCACCCCCGAGGCGGCGAAGACGTGGAAGCCGACGACCTCTAGGTGGGGCAGCTGAAGAATGGCGGGGAGCAACTGTTCGATCTGTTCTTCGTCGATGCCAAACTTCATCGAGTCGCCCCCCATGCGGGTTTGGGCCTCGTCGATGTGGAAGGCGGGATTGATCCGCACCAACACCTTAACGGTGCGTCCCAACGCCCCGGCAATGCGGCTCAGACGCCAAGCCTCCATCAGACTTTCGACGTGGATTTGCTCCATCCCGGCCTGCAAGGCGGCGTGCAGCTCTTCGGGGCTCTTGCCGGGACCGGTGAAGATGATCTCCGGCCCGCTGAAGGCGGTCAGGGCGCCGCTCATCTCGCCGCTGGAGGCGATCTCGATCCCCTCGACCCCGAGCCGCTTCATGTGGGCAACAATGCCGACGTGGGGGTTGGCCTTCATGGCGTAGTAGACATGCACCTGCCGGGGCAGGGTCGCCCTGAGCGCCTCGACCTTGGCGGTGATCGCCGCCAGATCGTAAAGGTAGAAGTTCAACGTGCCGCGCCGCAGCGCCGCAATCTCGCGAACGATCCGCTCTTGATCGGGGGTCATCGCCCCTCCTTTTCCATTTGATTCAGCCGCCGTCCCGCCTCGGCCAGGGTATCGGGATCGTCGACCAGGGCGATGCGCACCCGACCCGCGCCGGGGTTGTGCCCCTGCTGACCACGCCCCAGGTAGATCCCCGGCAGCACCTTAACCCCCTGCTCACCCCAGGCGCGCCGGGCGTAGGCCTCGCCGTCGGCAACCTCAAGCCAGACGAACATCCCCGCTCCGCTCCAGCCGTCGGCGGCGCGAGGGAAGTGGCTGACGAAGGCATCGACCCGCTGGGCGAGTAATTCCCGGTTGTGGGCGACATGCCCCTCGTCGCACCAGGCCGCCTCGGCCACCGCTGCCAGCGGCAACGGCTGAGCCACCCCGGTGTAGGTGCGCAGGTTCAAAAACCCGGCGATCAGCTCGGGATCGCCCGCCACAAAACCGGCGCGCAGCCCCGGCAGGCCGGAGCGCTTTGAGAGCGAATTGAAGGTCAAGATGCCGGTCAAATCGCCGTCGCACCCCTGCAATACCCCGACGGGGGGGGCATCGACGTAGAGCTCGGAATAACACTCGTCGGCCAGCAGCACCACCCCGTGGCGACGGCAGGCGGCGATCAGTTCGCGCCATTCCTGCTCGTTGAGCACCGCTCCGGTGGGATTGCCGGGGGAGCAGACGTAGAGAGCTTGGAGCTGCTCCCACTGCTCTTCGCCCAGCGATTGCCAATCCATCTTGCCATCGGCCCCGCAGGGGATGTACCGAGGGCGGGCCCCGGCCATCAGCGCCCCCCCCTCGTAAATCTGGTAGAACGGATTGGGCAGCCCGATCTCCCCCCCCCATTGCCGGTCGAACACCGCCAGCGCCGCCGACCATAACGCCTCGCGGGTACCGAAGGCGGGGATGATGTGGCGACCGGGGTCGATCATGCCGCTGGACAGGTTGTAGCGATCGGTCAGCCACTGGGCGATGGCGGCGCGCAGGTTGGGATCGCCTGCGGTGGAGGGGTAGCGTCCGAATCCCTCAAGCGCCTGATTCAAGACAGGGGCGACAAAGTCGGGCAGGGGGCCGCGCGGCTCTCCCACCGAGCAGTCGATGGGGCTCGCGGCGGGCTCCAGCCCCTCAAGCAGGCGGCGCAGCCGGGCGAAAGGGTATTCGTAGAGTGCTTGCAGATCGGAATTCATGGCCGCAGACCCACCACAGGAATCAAGGGGCAACATCGAGGGGGAAGGTGGCTTGCTGCTCCATCTCCCCTTTGCGCACGCGAATCACCGCCTCCCAGTGGCCGGAGGAGGGAATCTCGACCGCACGGCGGTAGATCCCCAGCAGGCCGTCTTGCATCCCCATGCTCCAGGCGACCACCGGATCCTGCGGCCCTTTGCGCACCCCCATCTCGACAATGACGTTGTCGACCGGACGCCAATCGCCGCTTTTTTTCAAGGAGACCTTGAATTCGTTGTAGCCGGGGGTGGGAGGGGAGGGGTAGATCTCGACTTGCAGGTCGATCCCGTCGAGTTTGGCGGAATGGGCGATGTTGTGCCGATCGCCGCACCCCCCCATCAGCACCCCCAGGGCGAGCAGCAGCCCGTTCACGAAGGTCCGCATCACCCTTGCCCTCCTTGCTGTCTTGCCTCGGGGGGACGGGCATTGCGGCGCAGGTAATCGAGGATGATCGCCTCGTCCTGAGCGGGAGGCAGCGGCACCCCCAGGTTGGCCATGTTGCGCTTCATCAAGCCGATGACCTTGGGCCAGGTAGCGGCGTCGAAGGCGGTCGGCTGGGGGCGGAGGTGGCAAATGTTGCAGCGGCGCACAAAAATCTTGGCCGCGTCGCTATCGGACTCGGGCAGCCCGGCCAAGAGTTTCTGCACCCCGTCGTTGGCAGCGGCGGTGGGGGAACTCGATTGACCACACCCGGCCAGCAAGAACAGGGTGCAGAACGCAATGGGGATGAGCTTCATGAAGAGCGGATTTCCGTGCATCGAAGGGAGAAAAGGTCCGTGGCGAATGGAATCCAACCGACCGATCAGGGCAAATGGTCGTCCCGCTGCTCCTCGTCCGGCTTCTTACGGCCATTGTAGTGGACCATGTACCAGATCAAAGCGCCAAAGAAGGTGACGTAGGCAATCGCCCCCACCTTGCCCCAGGTAAACCAGGAGCGCTGTTCCAGAACCACCCCGGTCGCCCCCTCGGGCACCACGGTTTTCTGCCCCCAAAAGGGGTAGTCGAGCCCCACCGCCATCACCAACAGCAGCAGAAAAATCGCCACCAGCCACATGGGGAAGCCCCGTCCGCTCGGCTCTTGGTCCATCGAGGCGAGCAACTCGGCGTCGGTCATCTCCCGCTGCTCTTCCACCTGCTTTTTGGGTTTGCGTGCGCTCATGGGGTCTCCCGAATGTACATCGCGGCGTCGCGGTAGAGGTCGTCCCCGATCCTGGCCTCGGCCATCAGGCGGTGGGATCCGGGGGGGAGGGTTTCGGGGGCAATCCACAGGTCGATGACGACCCGCCCGCCGGGGGGCACCTTGGTGGGCAGAGCGCCGATCCGGTACTGGTCGGGCTCCAACCCCTTGATCGCCAAGCTGAAGGGGCGGGGGACCAGCATCTTGTTCGATAGGTCGATCACGTAGTGCTCAGGCTGCTTCCATTTGGCGGCCGCCGCCATCGCCAGGTGGCCCGACTCCCACTGACTCAAGCCGTACACCAGCATGCTCGCCACCCCCAAAAAGGCGGGGATGAGCCACTGCAAGCGACTGCGCAGCGCCGGACGGCCCATCTCCTCTTCGTGGCCAAAGGCGAACGAGAGGATCGACCCCCTACCCTGGCGCCCCTGGTACCCGGCGCAGGCCTCGATGCACTGCCCGCAATTCACGCAGTGGGTATAGGTCGCCACATCGCGGGGATCGATCCCCAAAAAGCAGGAGCTGGAGCAGGCCTGGCACGAGGGGCATTCGCTCAAGCGGGTTTCGTCAAAGCTGATCCGCACCGTGTGGTCGGTCTTGAAGATGTGTTGCCACAGGGCGTAGACGCACAGGTACTTGCAGTAGAAGTGCCGCACCATCGCGAAATCGACGAAAAAGGCGAATGCGAACAAAGAGAAGAGCCAGCCGGTGTAGGGGGGGATATCGACGTTGTCGGCGAAGGTAACAAAGGCCCAAACCGCCTGGGGGGGCAAGAAGTAAAGCAGGGGGATCAAGGCGAAGAACATCCCGAGCAGCGCCGCCAACCCCAGCACCGGCAGCCAGCGCCACCATCCGCTCAGCCCCTTGCGCTGCGCCAGGGTCTGCTCCGGGTCGACCTGTTCCATCCCCTGCCGGGTGCGTTTGCCGATCCAGCGGGTGATGGTCTTATCGACCAACTCCGACAGGGTGTTCTGGGGGCAGGCCCAACCGCAGAAGACCATTCCCAACACCGAATAGAGCAGCATCAGCCCCAGGGCGATGGTTCCCCACAAGGGGAAGACAACCCCGAAATCGCTCCACCAGATCTGCCGATCAAGGATGACGAAGGCCCCTTGAAGAACATCGATGCGCAGCAATCCCGATACGGGAATGGCGACCAGCACCAGAATGAACAACGTCTGAACGAGGCGACGTGTGGTCACTAGTTTCACGAATAACCCGCCGAGAAAAGGGAATCGCCGGGGGCTTGACCGGCCCACGTCGAACCCAAAAAAACGGGGCGGCCCCCTCAAAGGACCGCCCCGCATTCCTTGCCACATGGATGCGCGAGGTTATTCCTCTTCGCCACCCTCTTCGCCGTCATCCTCTTGCCCCACCGTCGGCATCCCGGCATCGAAGCCCTGCTCGGGGACGATGGTGTCGGGGGCGGCCACCGCCATCACAACGGTCGCCCGGTCGATCAGGCGGATGTCGGGGCGGTCGGGGGAGGTCAGGACCACAACCAGGGTGTTGGATCCCGCCTGAAGCTTGGTCGGATCGAGCCGGACGGTCAGGGGAATACTCAGCTCTTGACCGGGACCGGCCGGAAGATCCTTGTCGACGAAGCTTAACACCTCGGGATTGATGCCACGAACCTCAATGTGGTAGTTGCGCGGCGCCAACGCCTTGTTGAGCACCCGAATGCGGTACTGGCTCTCGGCCACCCCGTCTGCACCTTGGGCCGACAGGTTCTGCTTCAGCGACAGATTCAGATCGACCGGAACATAGGCCGACCAGCCATAGATCAACATGCCGGTGAAGATCGCCATCAGCGCCAGGGGGGCGCCGACCTTGAGCCAATCGATGCCGCCGAACTTCTGACGCACGTTGTTGAACCAGCCGAACCAACCCTCGTAGAACTTCAGCAGAGGGGCACGGCCCCGCTTTTCGTTGACCACCTCGCAGGCGGTGATGCACTCGCCGCAATCGACGCAAAGATCTTGGGCCTCGGGGGTGCGGGGATCGAGGTACATGAAACACGAGACGTTGCACAACTGGCAGGTTTTGCACTCGTCGGAGCGCTTTTCATCGAACACCAGCTTCATCACCCGCTTATTCCAGAACACCACCGGCATCAGCTTGTAGGGGCACAAATAGCGGCACCAGGCGTGGCGGATGGTGAAGATGTCGATGAAGACGACGAAGAAGCCGAGCCAGAAGAACATCCAGAAGTTGTCGACCTGATGGGTGGCGGTGCCGGTCAGTTGCCGCACCACCTCCATCGGCTCGAAGAAATAGAGCAGCAGGATCACCGCCGCCGCCGCCGAGGCGGCCGCTAGAATCAGGGTGATCCAGAGGTAGCTGGTCAGTTTGTTGCGCTGACCGGTGGTCTTGGTGGCGAACTTACCGTCGGCGGTGTCGACCCCGATGGTCCCCTTACGCCCCAAGAACTTATGCATGATCTTGTCGGTGAACTCCGACAGGGTGTTCTGGGGGCAGGCCCAACCGCAAAAGGCGTTGCCCCACAGGGTGTAGATCAGGGCAAAGGCGGCGATGAGCAGCGCCCCCGATCCGAAAATCAGCGGGAAATTCCCCCAGAGCACATAGTGATTGAAGACGATGAAACGTCCGGTGGTGACGTCGATGCGCAAGATTCCGAGGACCGGAATCAACACGATCACCGCCAACACCGCGAATTCCAGCGTACGGCGTTTGGCATTCATGCTCATGGCCATGGGGGGTCTCCTTTACTCGTCGGGAGAAGAGAACAACAATTGATAGCCAGATATGGCATTATTAGATAATAATAATATTCATGGTCCCCGGCTGCAAGAAGAACGTTGGGGAAACGCTGATTCAAGGCCTCCTGCCTTGAATCAGCACGCCTGGCAAAAACCAAAAGTAGGTGCCCTGAGGCGGCGATGGTTTTTGCTTTGCTTTCAAAATCAGCAGAGCTTCAGCGACTTAGGTCGCCTTCTACATACGTTCCTGATTTTGGCTGCCCATCCGTGGGCCGCTCGGAAGCGCGAATCAATCAGCGCCTCCTTAGGGGATCCGCAACCGCCGGCTCGGGCCGCTTCAGGAGGTTCGCCATGAACGACAACCAGCATGACGAAGAACCACAACCGGGGTTCTTCAAGATCGGGGTGGTGGCCGAAAGCCTGGGGATTTCGCTGCGCACCATCCATATGTACGAACGCGAGGGGTTGCTGCTCGCCGCCCGGACCCCCGGCGGCACGCGGCTGTTCACCGAGGACGACATCGCCTGGATCGCCACCATCCGCGACCTGATTCAATCGGGGGTGGGGATCGAGGGAATCCGCCGTTTGCTGGCGCTCATCCCCTGTTGGGAGCTCAAACCCTGCTCCCCCGAGCAGCGGCTGGCCTGCCCCTTGGTGCGCGAGGGTGTCTACCCCTGCTGGTCGAACCGCGAGCGGATGTGCACCGAAACGGTGGCCGAATGCCGCAATTGCCGGGTCTACACCGCCCGCTTTGACGCCACCAATCTAAAAGGGCGGTTTCGCATCAATCTGAATCCGAACGACTGATCCCCAAAAAAGAGGCGGGACGGTTCTGCTGCCGTCCTGTTGACCCCCCCCTATCCCTCGGTTGTTCCTCCGCGTCGTCACCTCAAGGGAAGCGCCGATTGATTCGCGCTTCCGAGCGGCCCACGGATGGGCCGCCAAAATCAGGAACGTAAGTAGGAGGCGACCTAAGTCGCCGAAGCTCTGCCGATTTTGCAAGCAAAGCAAAAAACACGTCGCCTCAAGGCGCCTACTTCTGGTTTTTGCGAAGCGTGCTGAAAAAAGGCAGGAGGCCTTGAATCAACGTTTCTTTAAGGCGAGCTTTCAGATCGCGCCCAAGGCACCGCCCAGCGCCAAAGGGTGAGCGCCTCCGGCGCCGTATCGCGCGCCTGCCGCACCCCCCCCTGACTCACCGCGATGGCGCCACCGTCGGCGGTGTTCCACACCCGCCCCCCCAACGCCAGGTAACGCGCCACCACCTCGGGGGCCGGGAACCCGTAACGGTTGAGGTATCCCGCGCTGACCAGCACCCGACGGGGCGCGACCGCCGCCACCATGGCGGGGGTCGAGGAGGTGCGCGAGCCGTGGTGGGGCATGAGCATCCCCTCGGCGCGGGGCCAGTCGATCTGCCCCTCTTGCCGCCGCTCCAGGTCGCCCGGCAAAAGCCAGCGCCCCAGGGGGAAATCCACCGCCAGTACCAAGCTGTTGCCGTTGCCGCTACCGCCCCCCTCGGCGGGGGGCCAAAGCACCTGCACAGCCAAAACCCCTGCCCGCCGATCCATTCCCCGGTGCAAGGTGACGATCTCGACCCCCTGCCGCTGTGCCTGGCGCTGCAAGGCGCGCCAAAACCCAGGGGGATCCTCGCCGAGCGACGGCGGCGCCCAGATCTGCCCCACCGGCATGGCGCTCAGCACCCCCGCCGCCGCCCCGCCGTGATCCTGTTGCCGGTGGGAGACCACCAGTGCATCGAGCCGAGTCACCCCCAAGGCGCGTAAGGCGGGGGCAATGGCGTCGAAACCGGGGTCGAACCGGGGCGACGAGCGTCCCCCGGCGTCGATCAACCAAGCGTGGCCGTCCCCCCCCCGGATGACAACCGCCTGCGCCTGCCCCACATCGAGGGCGACCAGCAGCGGCGCATCGGCCGGTTGGGGGGGCAGGTTGGGCAGCGCCATCGCCAAGGCGGCCAACGCCACCCCCAAGCCGCCCCCCCGCCACGCTCCGCTACGCCCTCGCAGCGCCAGCCCCACACCGATCAGCCCCAAAAGGCTTGCCCCCAACACCGCCGGAATGGCGGGGTACCAAGGGGGAAGCCACGCCAAACCCCAGGCCAGCCCCCGCTCCAGCAGGTCGATGACGTAGTCGAGCCCGGCCAAAATCGCGGCGGCGGGGGTGGTCAGCCCCAATGCCCACAACACCGCTACCGCCAGCACCCCCGGCACCAAAACGAAGGTGGTTAAGGGGATCGCCACCGCGTTGGCGGGGAGGCTTAAGCTGGGAATTTGCCCGAAAAACCAAATGCCCCAAGGGGCGGTGGCCAGCGAGGCGACCCCGGTGGCCAGCACCATGGCGGCGGCGGGGCGTATGAACTGGGGGAGGCGTTGCAAGGCAGAGGTCATGAGGGGCAGCGCCGCCAGCAGGGCGCCGACTGCCGAAAACGAAAGCCAAAAACCGGGACCGAGCAGATCGGCGGGGTCGGCCAGCGCCAGCCACGCCGCCGCCCAAGCCAGGGCCAAACCGGGCGAATGGCGACGGTCGAACAGCCAGCCGGCCATGAGGAAGGCGGCCATCACCACCGCCCGGATGGTGGGGACCGACCACCCGGCCAGCGCCCCGAAGGCGATCCCAGCCAGCAGTCCCGCCCCCGCAGCCCAGGCCTCAATGCGGTGGCGCTGACACCACCAAGGGGCAAGTCGCGGCAGCCCCCGCCCCACCACCCAGAAGACTCCACCAATCACCAGCCCCACATGCAGACCCGAAATCGCCAGCAGATGGGCGACCCCGCTTTGTTGCCACAGCTGCCGCTCGCTGCGCCCCAATCCCCCCCGCTCCCCCAAACCCAGGGCGGTGAGAATGGCGGGGTGGTGGGGGTTTTGGGCCCAGATCCAGCGTTGCAGGCCGCCCCGAAACGAGGTGGGGGCGGCGCTCCAGTCCACCGCCTTGACGTAACCGGTGGCGCCGATTCCCTCGCGGGTCAAGTAGTCTTCAAAACTCGACACCCCGAAGTTGCGGCTGCTATGGGGGGGGAAGAGCCGTAGGGTCGCCTGAGCCTGGGTGCCGATCACCCAATCGTCGGGGGTCCGGGTTAGGCGCAGCAGCCAGGGCTGGCCGTCGATGCTGGCGTGGGCAATCACTCCCCCCCCGCCCCCCTGCTCGACGCTCAAGGTTGCGGTGACGGTCGCCGGAGCGGGCCACGGGTCGGGGGGCGCACTGCGCACCTGCCCCCACAAGCAGCCCAGCCCGACAGCCAACGCCACCCCCAAAGCGGCCAAACGGTGCGGTGAAGGGCGCAGCAGGGCGGCGCCGGAGGCCAGTCCCATTGCAGCCGCAGCCCAGCCAACCATCCCCGCCGCTCCAGCAGTCACCCCCATCACCCAGCTCCACAACATCCAGGGCAACCAGGGTGAGGTACCGCGGACTCGATCCGCCTCCATGCGGCGCTCCTTGGGGTCTAGAAAGACAGGATCACATGCGGCTCACGCAAAGCCGCTAAGAAAACGCTGAATAAAGGCCTCCTGCCTTCTTCGGCAGGGCTTCGGCGACTTAGGTCGCCTCCTACGACGGCGCTATTTTGGCGGCCCCTCCCTGGGGCGCTCGGAAGCGCCATTCAATCAGCGCCTCCTTAGCGGCTTTGCGTCGACCGCATGGATGCGGGAGGTAGAGCCGCAGGGCAATTTCCGAGAACCGCCTTTGCCGTCGGTCTTACCCCTCCAACCCCTCGCGCACCCCGGTCACCCACCCTTCGATCCCCTCCTCGATCCCCCCCATGTCGTACCCCCCCTCCAAAAAGGTGGCGATCCGCCCCCCCATGCGGGGCTGTGCCCAGGCGGCGAGCCGTTGCCCCATGGCGAAGTAATCCTGCCGATTCAGGCACATCCCCCCCAGGGGATCGGCGCCGTGCCCGTCGAGCCCCAGGCTGACCAAGACGATCTCGGGATCGAAGCGCTCCAGCGCCACCAAGATCTGCCCGAGCGCCAGCATCCAGGCATCGCCGCCACTACCGGGGGGAAGCGGTTTGTTCAGGGTCGCCCCCTTGCCGCGACCGACGCCAACCTCTTGCGGGCTGCCGCTGCCGGGGTAGAAGGGGGCTTGGTGGATCGAGGCGTAAAAGACAGCGGGGTCGTCCCAGAAGGCGGCTTGGGTGCCGTTGCCGTGATGGACGTCGAGATCGAGGATCGCCACCCGGTCGACCCCTTGGCTGCGCAGGGCGGCGGTGGCCAGGGCGATGTTGTTCAGCCAGCAAAACCCCATTGCCCGGTCGGGCTCGGCGTGATGGCCCGGGGGGCGGACCAGAGCGATGCCGGGCTGGCCGCTCTGCCAAACCTTGAGGGCCAAATCGATGCTCGCCCCGGCGGCGTTCAGGGCAACCTCGAACGATCCCGCCCCCACCGGAGTGTCGGCGTCGAGCATGGGGAGCCCGAGCTTTTCGGCGCTGCGCAAACGGGCCAAATGGCTGGGGCGGTGAATCGCCAGGATTTCGTCGTCGCTTGCCGGGCGGGAGGGGATCTCAAGGCTGGGGAGGTCGTGCAGGGCGCGCAGCAGGCCGCGTCGGGCGGCGGCCAGGCGGCCGGGCGATTCGGGGTGGTGAGGATCGGGATTGTGTCGGGCAAAAAGGGGATCGGCGACCAGCCACCAGGACAGCGCCTCAGCGGGGGTCAGGCCGCCGCCCACGTCCCTGCCTCAAGACGGCCCTCGCGCAGGTGCATCAGCCGGTCCATGGTCGCGGCCAGCCCCTCGTTGTGGGTGACCACGATGGCGGTCAACCCCCGTTCCACGTTGAGGCGGCGCAGCAAGGTGTGGATGGTCTCGGCGGTGTGAGGGTCTAAATTCCCAGTCGGTTCGTCAGCCAGCAGCAAATCGGGCTCGCCAACCAGGGCGCGGGCCAGCGCCACCCGCTGTTGCTCCCCCCCCGACAGGGCGCCGGGGCGGTGTTCGAGGCGATGGCCGAGACCGACCGTATCGAGCCACTGGGCCGCCTGTTCCCACGCCTGGGAGCGCTTGTCACCCCGAATCAGCAGCGGCATCGCCACGTTTTCGAGGGCGGTAAACTCGGGCATGAGGTGGTGGAACTGGTAGACGAAACCCAGGTGGCGATTGCGCAGCTGGGCCCGTTGCAGCAGCCCCCCAGCGAAGGGGTCGATCCCACTCAAAAGCAATTGCCCCTGGGTCGGGTGGTCGAGCAGACCGAGGATTTGCAGCAGGGTTGATTTGCCCGAGCCCGAAACCCCGACGATCCCCACCATCTCGCCACGCAGGACCGTCAGGTCGACACCTTCGAGCACCGTCAAGGGGGGGTGGCCGGGGAAGTGTTTGCCCAGGCCGGTCACTTCAAGGATGACATCGGATGGTGCGGTCACAGCAACCCGGCCTGACCCGCTTCGCTCTTGGACTTGCCGGTGAGGACCTCGATGGTCTCCTTCACCCGCCGCTTTTGGAAGTTCTCGACCACCTGGCGCACCACCGGGTACTCCAGGGCAATCGAATCGAAGGCATCTTTGGTTAAGACCATCGCCTCAACCGGGGTCAGGGCGGTGACGGTGGCGGTGCGGGGGCGGTTGGTAATCAGGGCGACCTCGCCGAAGAAGTCACCCACCTCAAGGTCTGAAAGCTTCACCGCCGCACTGCTGCCGGGGGGGTGCATCGTCACCACCACCCGACCCACCCGGATGATGTAGAAGGTGTCGGCCTTTTTGTCGCCCTCGCGGATGATCGTCTGCCCGGCCTCGTAGTGAGCGCTAGAAAACCGCACCGCGAGCTTCTCGCGCACCTCGTAGGGGACGTAGCGAAAAATAGGGTTGATCGAGAGGATCCGGGCGAGCACCCGGAGTTTGTAGTACTCCTCCAGCATCGCTTTCATGCGGGGGTGGCGTTCCAGCAGCGCCATCAGCTTGTCGCGACCGATGGTCACCGCTTGGGTGTCTTCTTCTGCAATCACCGAGGCGTTGCGGGGCACCTGACTTAAGAAGGCGTATTCGCCGAAGAAGTCGCCCGCTTTAAGGTGACCCAGGGGGGTGGGGCGTCCCAGAGCGTCGACAGTCACCGCTCGGGCCGAACCGGAGGCGATGACAAAGAGGCTATCGCCCGGATCCCCCTCGTGGCACAGCGCCTCGGCCGCCTTGTAACTCTTGAGTTCGAAGGTACCGCTTAGATCCTTGATTTCGTCGGCGTTCAGGTCTTGAAACAGGGGGGTTGTGGCGGGCAAAAGCCCCCCCCCATCGTCGCTGGTGGTTTCGCTGGTCCCCCCGATGGGAGCGCCGCCGCTACGTTCTTGGCTCCATTCGGTCAGGCGGGCCTCGATCTCTTTTTGATTCGGATCGATGCGCAGCACGATCTTGGCCACCGCAATGGCCTGCACCAAAAACCCCTCGGCGGCGTACCGCTTGGCCACCTGCTCATAGACCCCAATCGCCTCGGTGGTCTTGCCCAGACGTTGCAGGTTTTCGGCATAACGGGCCTTGGACTTCAAGTCGTTGGGGGTCAGTTCGAGCAGCTGCTCGAACGCCTTGGCCGCCTTCTTGAAGTCGCCGTCCAGCATCGCCTTGCTGGCCTGGTCGCGCAGTTGTCGAGGATCTTCGCCTGCCATCATTGCTCTCCTAGGACGATCCGGATCGTCCCCAAGATCCGACCGGCGCCGAACGGCCCGATCCGGGATGTTTTCTTGGTTTTCTGAATGTTATTCATAACGCAACACCTCCACCGGATCCACCTTGGAGGCGCGCCAAGAGGGGTAGAGGGTCGCCAGAAAACTGATGAGGATCGACCCCCCAAGAATCGTCAACACGTCGCTTTGTTCGATCCGACTGGGCAGCTCGTCGACAAAGTAAACCTCGGCCGGGACGAACTGAACCCCCAGTACCGCCGAGGCCCAGTTGACCACCTCTTGCACATGGGCCGCCAGCCACACCCCCAGCCCCAGGCCGATCAGGCTGCCGCTCACCCCCATGAACAATCCGTTGAGCATGAAGATGCGCAGGATCATGCCGGGTGTCGCTCCCATGGTCATCAGGATGGCGATGGCCCTGCTCTTTTCGAAGACCACCATAATCAACGTTGAAACGATGTTGAAGGCTGCCACCCAGACAATCAAAGCCAAGATGACCGCCATCACCACCTTCTCGGTTGCCAGCGCCTGAAAGAAGGAGCGGTGCATCTTCATCCAGTCGCGTACCCAGTAGGCGAACCCGAGCTCCCCCTGAACCTGCTGGGCAATCACACCGGCCCGGTCGATGTCGACCAGGTGGGCCGCCACCCCTGAAACCCCGTCGCCGGTGCGAAAGAGGATCTGACTGACCGGCAGCGATAGGTAGGCCAGGTTATGGTCGTATTCGTAAAAACCCGAATCGAAGGTGCCGACCATCTTAAAGGGGCGCGAGCGGGGGAGTCTGCCCCCCACCGTCGCCACACCCTCGGCCACGGTCAGCGACACGGTATCGCCCACCTCGACCCCAAGCGAAACCGCCAGGGAGTGCCCGAGGAGCACCCCGAAATGCTCGCTACCCAAATCGGCCAGCTTGCCCTCTTTGATGTACTGACCCAGCCGCGAGACCTTGGCCTCGGCGGCAGGATCGATGCCCCGGATGACCACCCCCCGCGAGGTTTCGGGGCCGGTGAGCATCGCCTGCCCGGTGACGAAGGGGGCGGCAGAGACCACGTCGTGGCGGGCCTGCAGGTAGGCGGTCACCCGCTTGGGATCTTGAAGCTTCCCCTCCAGGGCGGTCACCACCAAATCGTTGGTAATCCCCAAGATCTTATCGCGCATGCTCTCTTGCAGGCCGTTCATGACCGACAGAACCACGATCAGGGCCATCACCCCCACCGCGATCCCCCCCACCGAAATCAGGCCGATGAGCGAGACGAACCGCTCCTTCTGCCGCGCCCGCAGGTAGCGCAGTGCCATCCACCATTCGAAGTAGCGGCGACGATCCATCAAAGGGCCCAATTCAATGGGTAGAACGGGTCACGAGTGCCTCTAAAAACCGCAGCGGGCGCCCCAGATGCAAGGAGCCCGGAGCACAGGATCCGAAGGCGTACTAAATGTACGTTGCGGCTCTGAGCACCGTGCGCCGCCGCAGATGGGGTGCGCCGTAGGTTTTCAGGGGTACTCATCAAGCTTCGGGCCGCATGTGGGGGAAGAGAATTACATCGCGAATCGAGGCCGAGTTGGTGAGCAGCATGACCAGCCGGTCGATGCCGATCCCCTCCCCCGCCGTGGGGGGCAGGCCGAATTCGAGGGCCCGCAAAAAGTCTTCATCCACATCGCAGGCCTCTTCGTCCCCCGCCGCCTTGGCGACCGCCTGGGCCTCGAAGCGGCGGCGTTGATCTTCTGCGTCGTTGAGCTCTGAAAACGCATTGCCCAGCTCGCGCCCCACCACAATCAGTTCGAAGCGGTCGGTGAGGAAGGGATCGCTGTCGTTGCGACGCGCCAGGGGGGAAATCTCGGTGGGGTAGCCGTAGACGAAGGTCGGCTGCATCAGGGTGTGCTCGGCGTGTTTTTCGAACAGTTCGATCAACATTTTGCCCGCCCCCACCCCTTGGGGCAGGGGGATTTCGTACTTGGCGCACAGGGGGGCAAGGACCGCCGGATCGCGCAGCACCTCGACACTGGCCCCGGCCAGCTCGGGGGTGGTCTCGCGGACCAGGTCTTCAACCGTCACCCGGCGGAAGGGCTGCCCCAGATCGAGGTCGGTCCCCTGGTAGTGGATGGCGGTGGTGCCCAACACCGTTTGGGCCACCTGGGCCAACATCGTCTCGGTCAGATCCATCAGATCGAGGAAGTCGGCGTAGGCCATGTAAAACTCAAGCATGGTGAATTCGGGGTTGTGCCGGGTCGAGAGCCCCTCGTTGCGGAAGTTGCGGTTGATCTCGAAGACCCGATCGAAGCCCCCCACCACCAGCCGCTTGAGGTAAAGCTCGGGGGCGATGCGCAGAAACATGGTCATGTCGAGGGCGTTGTGGTGGGTGACAAACGGCTTGGCCGCCGCCCCCCCGGCGAGCGGCTGCATCATGGGGGTCTCGACCTCTAAAAAGCCCCGCTCGCTCAAAAACCCCCGCACCGCGTTGATGATGCGGCTGCGCACCGCGAAGGTCTGGCGCACCTCGGGGTTGACGATCAGATCGACGTAACGCTGCCGGTAGCGGGCCTCTTGATCGGTCAAACCGTGCCATTTTTCGGGTAGGGGGCGCAGCGCCTTGGTCAGCAGAACCGCCTGGCTCAAGCGCACCGACAATTCGCCGGTCTTGGTGCGAAACAGCAGACCACTGCCGCCGATCACATCCCCCAAATCCCATTTCTTCAGCTCGGCGTAGACCCCCTCGGGCAGCTCGTCCCGGGCGGCGAAGAGCTGAATGCGCCCGGAGCGATCCTGAATCGTCAGGAAGGTCGCCTTGCCCATCACCCGTTTGGCCAGCAGCCGCCCCGCTACCGCAGCCGGTTTGGCCAGCGCCTCCAACGCCTGCGTATCGTCTTGGGCGTGGGTGGCCAACAGATCGGCGGCCTGAGCGTCGGGACGAAAATTATTGGGAAATCCCCACCCCTGCTCGCGCAGGGCCGAGAGTTTTTCCTTACGGATGCGCATCTGTTCGGGAAGGTCTTGGATCGAGGGCTGATTCATGGAAACGGTCACCACTTGAAGGCTTTGAAATGATTGACCCGGCATGCGGGTTGGAAACGTAGAAAGGGCGGGAGGATAACAGAACCGGGGGGGTGAACCCTACGAAGAAAAATGGGGAAACAAGGGGGTGGACACCTGGGGGATGGGGGGGCAAGGAGGTGTGGGACGACCCCCTCTGGCCTCTGCGCCGGATTCCCGTGGGGGCCGGTCGATGCACCACATCAGGCGACGCCGATCCCCGACCTCCCGATTCGACAACCCCAGCCCCCTACCCCCAGAATTCCCACCGTTCGATCCTCTCCCCAAAAACCCAGCGCCACAGGCCTCCCCATGCCCACCATCCACCCCACCGCCCTCGTCGATCCCGCCGCCCGACTCGGCGAGGGGGTTGAAATCGGCCCTTACAGCATTGTCGGCCCCCAGGTCGAGATCGGGGCGGGGACCTGGATCGGCCCCCACGTGGTGATCCAGGGGGCGACCCGCGTCGGCTGCGAAAACCGGATCTACCAGTTTTGCTCGTTGGGGGAGGCGCCGCAGGATCTTCACGACCGGGGGGAGGCGACCCGACTTGAGATCGGCGACCGCAACCAGATCCGCGAATCGGTCACCGTCCATCGCGGCTCGAAAAAAGGGGGGGGGCTGACGGTGGTGGGGAGCGACTGCTACATCATGATCAATACCCACATCGCCCACGACTGCACCATCGGCAACCACACCATCATCGCCAACAACGTCGCCTTGGGGGGGCATTGCCGCATCGGGAATTGGGTCACCCTGGGGGGGGCCACCCTGGTGCACCAGTTTTGCGCGGTGGGCGATTACGCCTTCACCGGCGCGGGTAGCTATATCGCCCGCGACGTCCCCCCTCATTTGATGGTGACCGGCAACCCCAGCGTGCCACGGGGGTTGAATCGGGTGGGACTCAAGCGGCGAGGATTTTCCGATGCGCAAATCCGCCGCCTGACCGAGGTCTACAAAATCCTCTATCTGCGCAACTACGATTTGGCCGAAGCAACCCGGCAGATCGAGGCGCTCGCCGAGGGACACGAGGAGGTCACCCTCTTTGCCGATTTCTTGAAGCAATCCAAGCGAGGCATTATTCGCTAAGAACCCCTTTGCCCAATACCCAAACAAAAAGCCGGTCGTCGACCGGCTTTTTGTTTGTTGGCCCCCCGAATCTTCAGCGCTTTTCGAGCATCGCCATGGCCAGCTTGGCGACGTTTTGCGCCGCGTCACCCTCCCCCAGCTTGTCGCACAAACCGGCCTCAATGTGCCGCATCGCCTCGGCCGCCTCCCGGTCTTGCAACAGTCGCAGAGCCTCCCGTGCGATGTTCTCGGGGCTTGCCTGGTCTTGAATCAGCTCGGTCGCCATCCGTTGCCCGGCCACGATGTTGCACAGGCCAATGTGTTCCACCTTGATCAAGCGCTTGAACACCGCCATGGCAAGTGCGGTTGTCCGGTAGATCACCACCAGAGGAACCTGCATCAGGGCGGTCTCTAAAGTGGCGGTCCCCGAGGCGCAAACGATGGCGTCGCACCCCCGCATCACATCGTAGGGACGGCCAGTCGCCACCGTGACCTCGACCTTGGCGGCGGCGAGAAAGGGGGCGAGAAACTCGGGCGAAAGGGTCGCGGCGCGGGGCAGGATGAACTGCACCTCGGGCAAGACCTGCCGAACCAACGCCGCCCCCTCCAGCATGGTCGGGAGCATGTGTTCGATCTCGCTGCGGCGGCTGCCGGGCAGCAGCCCCAGCACCGGTCGCTCGGGATCCAGACCAAACGCCTGCCGGGCCTCGGCTGGGCTCAGGTCGCTGTGGACCTCGCCTCTCAGGGGATGGCCGACAAAGGTCACCGGCACCCCGGCCTGCTCGTAGAACGGCACCTCAAAGGGGAAGAGCACCGCCATGTGATCGACCCGCTTCTTGATTTCAAAGACCCGCCACCGCCGCCAAGCCCAGACCTGGGGACTGACGTAGAAGAGGACCTTAATCCCAAGCCGCTTCGCCTTTTTGGCCAAACGCAGATTGAAGTCGGGGTAGTCGACCAAAATCAGAAGCTCAATGCGACGTTCCTGGATCTCGCGCAACAGCCGATTCGCGACCGAAAAGAAGAAGGGGAGATTGGCCAACACCCGCAGCAACCCCATCACCGCCATTTCAGAGGCATCGACCAGTATCTCGGCCCCGGCGCGGCGCATGTGGTCGCCGCCGATCCCCACGCAATGGACCCCCGGGTCGATTCGTTGGAGCTCCTCGATCAGCCGTCCGGCATGGTGATCGCCGGAGGCCTCCCCCGCGACGATCATGATTTGTCGGGTCGCCGGGCTCACGCGCCCGCCGTGGTCAGGGGGGCAGGCCCCGAAAACGGCCTCATAGCGCCCCCCGAATCGTCTCTAAAATGTGGTCGATCTGATCGTCGCGCAGCTCGGGGTAGATCGGCAGCGACAGACACCGGGCGGCGACCGATTCGGCCACCGGCAGCGTTTGCCAGGCGCCGCTTGCGGTGAAGAGCTCCTGGCGGTGCAGCGGGATCGGGTAGTAGACGGCGCAGCCGATCTGCCCGGCGCGCAGGGCCGCCATGATGGCATCGCGGCGCTCGGTCAGCAGGGTGTATTGGTGGTAGACGTGGCGGCCAAGGCCATCTTCAAAGGGGGGGGTGAGACCCATCTCGGCCAGGGCGGCGCTGTAACGCTGGGCGACCCGGCGGCGGCCCTGGTTGTAGGTCTCAATACGCTTGAGCTTGACCCGCAGCACCACCGCTTGCAGTTCGTCGAGACGGGAATTGAAGCCGAGCTCGCTGTGGTGGTATTGCTGCCACGACCCATGGTTGCGCAGCACCCGGATGTGGGCGGCAACCTCGTCGCTGTCGGTCGAGACCATACCGCCGTCGCCATAACAACCCAGATTCTTGCTGGGGAAGAAGCTGAACGCCCCCGCCACCCCCAGCGACCCGGTTTGCCGGCCACTGATGCTGGCGCCAAACGATTGGGCGCAATCCTCGACGATCTTGAGGTGGTGTTGCGCCGCCAGCCCTTGCAGCGCCCCCATGTCGGCCGGTTGACCGAATAGGTGCACCGGGATGATCGCTTTGGTCTTGGGGGTGATCGCCGCCTCGACCCGATTAGGGTCGAGGTTGAAGGTGCGCGGGTCGATGTCGACGAAGACCGGGGTCGCCCCGACGTAAAGGATCGCCTCGGCGGTGGCGATGAAGGTAAACGCGGTGGTGATCACCTCGTCCCCCTCGCCGACCCCAGCGGCGATCAGCGCCAGATGCAGGGCGTCGGTCCCCGAGGCGCAGCCGATGGCGTGTTTCACCCCCAGGTAGGCGGCGACCTCCTCTTCAAAGGCGCGCACGTTGGGGCCAAGAATAAACTGGGCGCTGTGCAAAACCGCCTGCATCCCCTGCTCGATCTCATCCTTAATGCTGTGGTACTGCCCCTGCAAATCGACCATGGGGATCACGGTGTTGCCCTTCATAAATGCAGCAGTTCACTGATGCGGATCGCGGTGTGGAGCGCCTGACGCCCATCCTCGCCGCTCACCAACGGCTCACTCCCCTGCTCGACGGCGGCGATGAAGGCGCGGACCTCGGCCAAGATGGCGTCGCTTTTTTCGAAGATGCTCTCCTCCGAGGTGATCTCGGCGATGCCGGGGAACATCTCTTTGTTTCCCTTGCGGTGGACGCTGAGGATCTTGTCTTGGAAGTCGATGATGATGTAGGCATCGGGCTGGAACAGCCGCATGCGGCGCTGCGGTCGCACACTCACCCGACTGGCGGTGACGTTGGCGACGCAGCCGTTTTCGAAGGTGATCCGGGCGTTGACGATGTCGAAGTCTTGGGTCAGCACCGCCGCGCCGTTGGCGTCGATCTGCTTGATCGGGGCACGAACCAGATTCTGGATTAGATCGATGTCGTGGATCATCAGATCCAAAACCACACTGACGTCGGCCCCCCGCGGATTGAAGGGGGCCAACCGGTGGGATTCGATGAAGCGGGGTTGGGTGAGCACCGGATCGAGGGCCAGCACCGCCGCGTTGAACCGTTCGAGGTGGCCGATTTGCAGCACCAACCCCTTGGCCCTGGCGATGGCGATCAACTCGTCGGCCTCGGCCACGGTCACCGTCATCGGTTTTTCGAGCAGGACGTGGATCCCCTGCTCCAGGCAATCCTTGGCCACCTGATGATGCAGCTGGGTGGGGACCACCACACTGACCGCGTCGACCTTGCCGAACAGATCCCGGTAATCGTACAGCGCCGCAGTATCACACTCGGCGGCGACCCTCTGGGCGCTTTCAGGGTTGATGTCGACCACCGCCACCAGCTCGGCTTCGTCGATGGCCGCATATTTTTGGGCGTGAAAGCGGCCAAGATAGCCGACGCCGATGACGGCGGTGCGTAGCGGTGGGGTCACGATGGGATCCTGAACAACCTGAAAACATGGCATTGGGGCGGGGTCGTGCCGAGAAAGATCATCCGATGGACACCCTAAAGTCGAATGATCGCATGAACATCGACAAATCGGCGGGGAGACCCTCCTCTCCCCTCATTCCTGCAACCGCCAGCCGCTGCGCCACAGCGCCCCCACCGCTACCGCCGTCACCGCCACCCCCACCGCAATCCCTAGTGCCGAGGCGGTGGGATCGCTGTCGCCGACCCCGATGAAGGCGTAGCGAAAGCCGTCGATCAGGTAGAAGAAGGGGTTGGCCATGTTGAACCAGCGCAGCACATCGGGCAGTTGCCCTATCGAGTAGAAGACCCCCGAAAGAAAGGTCAGCGGCAGCACCACGAAGTTGGTGTAGAAGGCCAGATCGTCGAATTTGCGCGAGGCGATCCCCGCCGCAACCCCGAGCAGCCCCATCAGCGCCGCCCCCATGGTGCCAAAGTACAACGCCCACAGCGGATGGGCCAATCCCAACCCGGCGGCGGGGGCCAGCACCAGCAGCAGCGCCAGCCCGGTGAGCCAAGCCCGCACCACCGCCGCCAATACCAGCGCCCCCAGAATCTCAGCCGCCGCCAGCGGCACACAGAGCATCTCGTAGAAGGTCCCCATCACCTTGGCGGTGATGAGCGACGACGAGGTATTGGCAAAGGCATTTTGCAACATCGTCATCATCGCCAAACCGGGCACCAGAAAGGCGAGAAAGGGGACCTCCAGCCCCGGCACCTGGCGATCCCCCATGGCGTAACGAAAAACCACCAAATACAGCCCCGCCGTGAGGATGGGGGCGGCGATGGTCTGCATCTTCACCCGCCAAAAGCGCAGCATCTCTTTACGCAGCAGGGTGATAAATCCGTGGGTATTGAAGCGGCTCATCCCCGATTCCCCACCAGGTTAAGAAAGGCATCCTCCAGCGAACCCGAAACCAGATTCACCTCGACGGGGGGACCGAACAGATCGCGTGCCTGGGCGTACACGACGTCGAACCCGGGATGGCGCTGAGGAAACCGCAGGGTCAGGGTCAGCCGCCCTACCTCCCACTCGGGCAGGTAAGGGGCCAAGGCCTCAAGCCCCGCCGTTAATCCTCCGGGGGGCTGGTCGTAGCGCAGGGTCAGGGTCTGATCGTTGATCTCTTGAACCAGCGCCTGCATCGCTCCTACCCGTAGCAAGCCCCCCTTGTCGATCACCGCCACCTGATCGCAGAGGGTTTCGGCCTCCTCCAGGTAGTGGGTGGTCAGCAAGATGGTGGTTCCGGCCCGGTTGATCTCGACGATGAACTCCCACAGTTGATGCCGCAGGTGTACATCAACCCCGGCGGTTGGTTCGTCCAGGATCACTACCGGGGGGCGGTGGATCAACGCCTTGGCAACCAACAGGCGGCGCTTCATCCCCCCCGACAGGGTGCGGCTGGGACGGTCGGCCACCTCGCTCAAACCGAGCCGCCCGAGCAGCTCGTCGCGCCAAACCGGATCGACCTTCAATCCGTGGTAACCCCGGGTGAAATCGAGCGCTTCGCGGCTGGTGAAGAAGGGGTCAAACGCGATCTCTTGGGGGACTACCCCGAGTTGGCGACGGCTCCACTTGGAATCCTCGGCGATGGAGCGCCCCATCAGAGCGACCTCACCGCCGCTCTTGCGCACCGTCCCGGCCAGAATATTGATGAGGGTCGATTTGCCGGCGCCATTGGGACCGAGTAGAGCGAAAAAGGAGCCGCGGGGGATGTCGAGATCGATCCCGAGCAGCGCCTTTTTGCCGTTGTCGTAGGTTTTGGTCAGGGCCGAAACGGTCAGAGCTGAATTCATAAAACCATCAAAATTGAACAAGGGCGCTCACAGCAGCGCGGTAGAGACGTTCGCTGCCACGAGCATCTTGGACGGGGGTGACATTGGGACGAATCTGCCCCCCCCGGTTGTCGATCCGCTCCATCCCCCCCATCCATTGCAACGCCAACGCCGGATTCAGGCGCCAAAGCCCCGCGATGCCGGTTTGGGTGCGTCGCTCTGCGGTGGGCAGGGAGCCCATCCTGCGCTCGGCATCGACGCTAAGCTCGACCCACCCCCCCTGCTCCCCCCAAACGCGGTACGACAAGAAGAGATCCGAACCGTTGGTTCCCACATGATGCCCCAGCAATCGGCTCTGGAAGGTGTAACCGGTGGTGTAGATGTGGTGGCGATACCAGTTGTTGGAGCCGTCGCTGTCGGTACGCATCCATTCCAGCCGAAAATCGCCCCGCCCTTCAGGGGCAAGGCCTGGCCGGTAGAACCCAACCAACACGGCGGGGCGGCTGGGCATCAGCTTGGCTTCATCCTCCCCACCCGCCTCTAGATAAAACTTCACCCCCCCTACCCGGTAGCTCATGGCAAATCCGGCAATGGAGTTGGAGGTATCGGTCCCTGGGTCGCCCACACCCGAAGCGTTGGGCTGGCCGATGTTCACCCCGCTGAGAATGCGCAGGAAGCGGTCGAGGGGCCAGGGGCTGGGGCGTCCATCCCCCCCCATCATGATGGCGCGAAAGAGGGCGAATTCGAGCCGCTCGGTGGGCTGCGCCTCCACATGAATTCCCAGCCACCAGGGGCGGGGAATGGTCCGGTTGGCCTCTAGGCGGGCCAAACCGACCTCGTACCGAAGCGGCCCCAGCCCCCAAGCCTGATACGGGTTTTGGTTGCCGATGGCGATGCGGTCGAAGGGGCGGTGGCTGTCGCTGAGCACCATGGCGCCGTGCCCGCCGTAGCCCCAGTAGCTCTTGCCCCGTCCCGCCGCCACCACCTGATTGCCCAGCAGCAGCCGACCCTCTAAATCGGTGACCTGGCCGTGGTTCGTTCCCCCCCCCGATTGGGCCTCACCCGCCGCCCGCAGCGCCCAGGAGGGGCCATCCCAACGCAGCGCCATGGCGCCCCGTCCCGACCCCCCGCTGGGATCCCACATCCCCCAGCGTTGGTCCGAAAGGGGGCTCACTTCGTCGACCGGGGGATCCACCATGGTCATCCCCCGCCCTTTGGAATAAACCACCCCCGCCTCGACCGCGCCGTGCAACCCCAGGCTCCAGTCGGGTGCCCGCTGTTCCAAAAGCCCACGAGTAAAGGGATCCAGCGCCAGGTTTTGGCTTAAGGCGATTCCCTGCTCGATGTCTCCCCCCCGCTCGAAGTGGGGGGGGGCGCTGCCGAGTAGGGTTTCGGCCCGCTCGATCAACGCCCAGTCGGATTCGTCCAAAGGGTGGAGCGACAAGGCGATCACCGGCTGGCTCCAGGCCAAACCCAACGCCATGGCGCCCCAGCGCAGGGCCATCTTCATGGTTGTTCTTTCACTTTAATCAAACTCGGCGACCACACCGGGTCGACCGCCTTTGGGGTGTAGCCGGGGTGAAACATCAGATTGCGCCCGCTCATGTCGATGGTGGCGATGTAGGGCTCCCCCTCTTTGTAGGCGGTGAAAATCAGGGTGCGACCGTTGGGGGCCCAGGAGGGGGCGTCGTTGCCTTCGGAGCGGGTCAGCACCCGGCGATTGCTGCCATCGGGCCGGATGGTCGCCAACTGATATTGGCCGTCGATTCGGGTCACAAAGGCGATGACATCGCCCCGGGGCGACCACGCGGGGGCGGTGTTGTAGTCCCCCTCGAAGGTCAGGCGGTGGGTGCCGGTGCCGTCCCGATTCATGATGTAGATCTGCGGCGTCCCCCCCCGGTCGGAGTTGAAGACGATCTGCTCCCCGTTGGGCGAGAAACTCGGGGAGATGTCGATCCCCCATTGTCGGGTCAGCCGCACCATGCGTTTGGTCCCGACCTCTTGCAGGTAGATCTCGGGGTTCCCGTCTTTCGAGAGCGACATCGCCAGCCACTTGCCGTCCCGAGAAAACCGAGGGGCGGCGTTCAGACCGGGATAGCGGGTCACCTCGGTCACCTTGCCCGAGGTCAGATCGAGCTCGTAAAGCCCCATTACCTTGTCGGGGTAGGCCATGAAGACGATTTTTTTGCCGTCGGGGGCCCACTGGGGGCCGATCACCAGCCCCGAATTCTTGGTCACCTGCACCGGATGGTCGCCGTCTTGATCCATCACCCAGAGCTCGCGGTGGCCGATGGGACCGGCGGCAAAGGCGACCTTGGAATTGAAATACCCCGCCTCGCCGGTCATGGCGTGGTAGACCTCGTCGGCGATTTGGTGGGCCAGCACCCGCATCCCGCTTGTGGGGGTCGAAAGCTGCCGCGCCAGCACCTTGGATCCGGCGAAGACGTCGAACAGATGGTATTGCACCGTCAGGGTGTCGCCCGCGACCTTCACGGTGCCACTGAGCACCCCCTCGACCCCGAGCAGCCGCCACGAAGAAAAACGCAGCCCCTCCTCGGCGATCTTGTTGGCCCCCTGCAAAAAGGCGAGCGGGTTGGTCAGATCGAACAGGCCGCTGCGTCCCAAATCGGAGCGCAAAATCGCGGTCATGGTCGCCGCCTTGGCTTGACTGAGGGTGTCGTCGGCGCCGCCGTAGAGGTCGACGATGGCCAGAGGAACCGGATTAAAATCCCCCTTGGTGATGTCGATGGTGAGCAGCGCCGAGGCGGGGGGCGCCCCGCTCAAGACCAGTGCCAGCGCCGCCAGGCCGATCATGGCGTAGCGTCGGAGGGTGTTCATCGCTAAGCCCTTTTTGTTGTCGAGGGATAAAAACATGCCGCTTACAGCCCCCTGGCTTGATCGGGGGTGAACCTCAGTTCCAATTCTTGAAACGTCTCGAAATCGCCGCTGGGCAACGGCAGCGGGACCGCCTTGCGGATGGCCCGGGTCACCGAGCGGTCGAAAAAGGGCTGTCCCGATTCCTGGGTAATCATCATCTGCCGGATCGTCCCGTCTCGGGCCAGACTGAGATGGACGATGGTCTCCAGCCTTTCACCCGCCTTGATTCCGGTCGGCAACACCCACATCGCCCCCACCTTTTCTTGAATCAGCCGTTGGTACTTGATGAGCTCCTGGTTCTTGGCCGCCGCGCCGATGCGCCGCTGTAGCGCCTCCTCCTCTGCCTTTTTACGGGCCGCCTCCTGGCGGGCCGCCTCCTCGGCGCGCAACCGCGCCGCCTCGGCATCCTGCACCCTGATTTGCTCCTCCAACAGCTTGGCCGAGGCAAACAGATCGCGGTTGGGATCGACCTGCCCGACAGACTTCTTCAGCACCACCGTTTGCTGAACCACCGGCACATTCGACTCCGGGGGCTTGGGGGCGGGCTGCCCCTTGGGGGGGATCGTTTTCAGCGCCACCTCGTCGGGGGCCAGCGGCGGCTCGACCCTCTTAGGGGGCACGACTGGCCTGGGATCCACCTTCGGGGGCGGCGGGAGGACAGGGGGTGTCACCACCTTGGACGGCGGCGGGGCGACCACCTTGGGGGGGGCGGGGGTGGCCGGCCCTTTGAGCTCTTTTACATCGCTCACCCAAACCGCCTCACTCAAATCCTGGGGCAACACCGTCGGCGTGTGGTTCAGGTGGGCGACCCCCAAAAACAGCGCCAGCAGCAGATGCAGCCCCAGGGAAAACCCCCAAGCCTGCCCCCATGGGGGGGAAATCGGCAGGGCGTGGGTTTTTCCGGACACTATTTCTTGCCGCCTTTGCGGGCCGCATCGGGCTCGGCGGTCACCAGCCCGATGGCGCTCACCCCGGCGTTTTTGATCAGCGCCATCACCTGGGCGATGCGGCCATAGGGGACGGCGGCGTCGCCGCGCAGGTAGACCTTAAGCTCGGGATTGGTTTTGACGATGGCGGTCAGCTTGGCGGCCAGTTCGGCTTCGGCGATGGCGTGGTCTTGCAGGTGAACCACCCCCTTGCCATCGACGCTGACCACCATCGGCTCGACCTGACTGACAATCGCCTGACCGCGCACCTTGGGCAGGTTGACCTGCACCCCTTGGGTCAGCATGGGGGCGGTCACCATGAAGATGATGAGCAGCACCAGCATGACGTCGACCAGCGGGGTGACGTTGATTTCACTCATCGGCGGACGCTCGAACAGGGTGCGACGCAGGGGGGAGCGCATGTGTCAGGCCCCTGCGCTCAAGGTCTGATCACCCTCACCCCGCGCCACCAAACCCCGTTTTTCGACCAACCCCAAGAAGTCATCGGCGAAGACCTCCATCTGGGCTGCGGTCTGTTTGATGCGGGCCGAGAGGAGGTTGAAGCCGACCACTGCGGGGATGGCGGCGAACAAACCAAAGGCGGTGGCGACCAGCGCCTCGGCGATGCCGGGGGCAACCATGGCAATCGTGGTGGTCTGCACCCCGGTCAACCCAATAAAGGCGTTCATGATCCCCCAGACGGTCCCGAACAGCCCCACGAAGGGGGCGGTCGAGGCGACGGAGGCGAGCCACGACATCCGCTCCTCCAGCTCTTCGAGCATCTCGGTCGCCTTACGGGCCATGACCCGATGCACCAGGTGGGCGAGCAGGGTGTTGTCTCTTTGCCCGCCGCGCTGCGCCAGGTAGTTCCACTCTTTGTAGGCGCTGCCGAACAGGGCGGCGCAGGGGCTTTTGCCGTGCTCGGCCTCCCAATGGCGGAAGAGCTCGGCCAGCGAGCCGCTGTTGCGGTAAACCCGCAAGAATTGCTCGTCGGCAGCCCGGATCTTCCGCATCTGCCGCCCCTTGGCGAACATCAGCACCAGCGACAGCAGCGAGGCCAACACGAGGAGCAAGAGCACCCCCTGCACCACGAATCCGGCATCGAGGACCAGAGCCAGAGGGTTGAGGGAGACGTTCACATCGGAAGCGGTAATCTCGTTCATCGGGAAACCGTCAGGGGTCTATGGGGGCGCCAGCGCCCAGAATGGCCATGATGTCGGGGGGAATGCGGGTCGGCTTCAGGGTTTGGGGATCGACGGTCGCCAAGCGGACCTGCGCCCGAATCAACACCTCGTCGCCCCGTTGGATCTCCTGTTCGAAGCGCAGCCGCAACCGCCCTTCGACCCTACAGCGACTGCGCACGATCAGATCGTCTTCTAACTTGGCGCTGCGCAGGTAGTCGACCTCGATGCGGTGGACGACGAAGACCAGCCCCCGCCCCTCCAACCCGTTCAGGGTCAAACCAAGCGCGTGCAGCGCCTCGGTCCGTCCCCGTTCCAAAAACTTCAGGTAATTGGCGTAGTAGACCACCCCGCCGCAGTCGGTGTCCTCGTAGTAGACCCGCAGCCGATGCTCAAACCATGTGCCTGCGCTCACCCCCGCCCCCCCTCGAACAGCCCCGGCTGTTGCGACACCGGTTGCAGGGGGTTGGTCGCCGGTTCGGAAAGCCCCAGATGCAGGTAGGCCCGCGCCAACGCCACCCGCCCTCGGGGTGTGCGGGCGAGGAACCCCTCTTGAATCAGGAACGGCTCGACCACCTCATCGAGGGTATCCCGCTCTTCACCCAGGGAGGCGGCCAGGGTGTCGAGACCGACCGGCCCGCCGTTGAAATGCTGCACGATGACCTGAAGCAGGCGGCGGTCGATGGCATCGAGCCCCACCGCGTCGATCTCCAGCGCCCCCAACGCCCGGTCGGCCAGCGCACGACTGACGACCCCGTCGGCGGTCACCTCGGCAAAATCGCGCACCCGGCGCAGCAGCCGGTTGGCGATGCGGGGGGTGCCGCGGGCGCGCCGGGCGATCTCCCGACCCCCTTCCGGCTCGATGGGGATGCCCAGAATCTTGGCGGCCCGGGCGACGATCCGCTCCAGTTCTTCAAGCTCGTAAAAGAGCAGCCTGCCGACCACCCCGAAGCGGTCGCGCAGCGGGCCGGTAAGCAGCCCGGTGCGGGTGGTGGCGCCGACCAGGGTGAAGGAGGGCAGGTCGAGCTGCACCGTCCTGGCGGCGGGCCCCTGGCCAATCACCAGGTCGATGCGCCGGTCCTCCATGGCGGGGTAGAGCACCTCTTCCACGGCGGGTGAGAGGCGATGGATTTCGTCGATGAAGAGCACGTCGCCCGGTTCGAGCGCCGTGAGGATGGCGGCCAGATCGCCGCCGCGTTCCAACACCGGCCCCGAGGTGGTGCGCAGACTCACCCCCATCTCGGCGGCGATGATCTGGGCCAACGTCGTCTTGCCCAAACCTGGGGGGCCGCAGAGCAGGGTGTGATCGAGCGATCCCCCCCGGCGCCGGGCCGCCTCGATGAAGACCGAGAGGTTTTCTTTGAGCGCCCGCTGGCCGATGTACTCGTCCATGCGGCGGGGGCGGACCTCGTTGCCGAAGCCGTCCCCCCCCTGGGGGGCGATGAGTCGATCATCGTGCATCGTTTACCTTCCCCGCTCGCTGGGGGCCAGTTTGCGCAGACTCAGGCGGATCAAAGCCGACAGATCGCCCCCCGCCTCCGCCTGGCTGGCGGCGACCGCCGCCTGGGCTTGCGATTCTTTAAAGCCAAGGTTGAGCAGGGCGCTGACCGCCTCCCCCTCGGCTCCGAGCAGGGTCCCCCCCAGAGGCGCGGCGCCGCCGGTCGAGGGGGGGCCGCCCGCCACATGGGCAAACTTGCCCCGCAACTCGACCACCATCCGCTCGGCCCCCTTCTTGCCGATCCCCGGCACCTGGGTGAGCTGGGTGATCGCCCCCTCCTCCACCGCTCGGGCCAGCCGCTGTGGGGTCAGGGTCGAGAGGATCGCCAGCGCCAGTTTGGGGCCGATGCCGCTGACCTCAACCAGCCGCATGAAGGTCTCGCGTTCTTCCATGTCGCGAAAACCGTAGAGGTGGATGGCATCTTCGCGCACCACGGTGATGGTGTGCAGCGCCGCCTCTTGCCCCTGGGTCAGGGTGCCGAAGGTGGTCAAGCTGACCGCTACCCGGTAGCCGACCCCCCCAACATCGAGGATCGCCTCGCCGGGACGGGCGTGGATGACTTGACCGCGCAGATGGGCAATCACGGGCGACTCCGGGCGGCAAGAAGCGCCTCCCAGCTTTTGGCGCGGGGGGCGGTGGTGACGGCTTGGGGGAGCAAACGGCTGTGGGCGTGGCAGATGGCCACCGCCAAAGCGTCGGCGGCATCTTCGGGGATCGCTTGGGTGATCTGAAGGATGTGACGGACCATCAGGGCGACCTGCCCCTTCTCGGCCCGACCGCTGCCGACCAGCGCCTTCTTCACGGTGGGGGGGGTATATTCGGACGGAGGGAGCCCGGCTTGGCACAGGGCGGCGATGGCCGCCCCCCGCGCCTGACCCAGCTTGAGGGCCGATTGGATGTTGCGGCCGCCGTAGACATCCTCGACGGCGCTCTCCTGGGGAACAAACCGTGCGGCCAGATCGGCGACCGTTTGATAGATCTTGCCCAGCCGCGCCGACACCACCTGATCGACGGGAAAGCGGGCGACCCCGAACCCTTCGGCGCTCAGGCGCGCCCCCCGGACTCGGATCACCCCCCATCCCATCTTCTGGGAACCGGGATCGATCCCCAGAATGATAAGCTCGTCAGCCGCCAAGACGCTCCATCTCCTCGTCGGAGAGGTCGAAGTTGGCGTAGACGTTTTGCACGTCGTCGTTTTCTTCGAGCATATCGAGCAGGCGCAGCACCTGATCGGCCTGTTTGCCGCTGATCTCAACGGTGTTGTCGGGGACCATCTCGGCCTTGGCCTCTTCGATGGACAACCCCGCCGCCTCAATGGCCTCGCGCACCGTTTCAAGGTCGGCGGGCTCGGTCACGACCCGGAAGGTGCCATCCTCTTCGAGCACGTCGCTGGCCCCCGCCTCCAGGGCGACCTCCATTAGGGTCTCTTCGTCCACCCCCTCCCCCATGGCGATGATCCCCTTGCGCCCGAACATCCAGGCCACCGAATTGGATTCGCCCATGTTGCCGCCGCATTTGCTGAAGGCGTGGCGGACCTCGGGGGTGGTGCGGTTGCGGTTGTCGGTCAACGCCTCGACGATCACCGCCACCCCACCGGGGCCGTACCCCTCGTAGGTTACCTCTTCGTATTGGGCCCCCTCGATCTCGCCGGTCCCCCGCTTGATCGCTTTTTCAACCGTATCTTTGGACACGTTGACCGAGCGGGCGTTGGCCAGGGCCGAACGCAGCCGGGGATTGCTGGCCGGGTCGCCCCCACCGGAGCGGGCCGCCACGGTGATCTCTTTAATCACACGGGTGAAAACCTTGCCCCGCTTGGCGTCTTGCGCCCCTTTGCGGTGCTTGATGTTGGCCCATTTACTGTGACCGGCCATGAAGAAATTCTCCTCGACGGGTGAATGCAGGCCAAGCGCCTACAATGAAATCGACTGGGGAACCTGGCGCGGTTTGCCCTTTCCCCTTGGGCCGGAAAGGGTAACATCCGCGACGCGGCTGGAAAACTCGCCAGACCGCGCCATCCATTGGGCCATGACCGCCAAGCCATGGGAGAACAAAACGTGGGATTGTTGACCGGAAAAAGGGCGCTCGTCCTGGGTGTCGCCAACGACAAATCGCTTGCCTGGGGGATCACCGAGGCGCTGCACCGTGAGGGGGCCAAGATCGGCTTGACCTACCTCAACGAAGCCATTGAAAAACGGGTTCGTCCCCTGGGCGAACAAATCGGTGCCGAAATCATCGCCCCCTGCGACGTGCAGGTGGCAGGCGATTTGGCCCGTCTGGCCGATCAAGTCAAGGCGACCTGGGGCGGGGTCGACATCGTCGTGCATGGCATTGGTTTCGCCAACAAAGACGAGCTGCGCGATACCTACATGATTACCAGCAAAGAGGGATTCATGCTGGCCCACGACGTCAGCGTCTGGTCTTTCACCGAGCTGGCGCAGGCAATGCGCCCGTTGATGGGTCAGGGGAGCAGTCTGCTGACGTTGTCGTACTTCGGCGCCGAAAAGGTGATGCCCCACTACAACGTCATGGGGGTCGCCAAGGCGGCGTTGGAGGCCTCGGTGAAATACCTGGCCGCAGCCCTCGGCCCCGACGGCATCCGGGTCAACGGCATCTCGGCGGGACCAATCCGCACCCTGGCCGCCTCGGGGATCGGCGATTTCCGCAAGATCCTCAACCACAATGCCGAAAAAGCCCCCCTGCGCCGGGTGGTGACCATCGAAGAGGTCGGCAACACCGCCCTGTTTCTGAGCTCCGATTGGGCCTCGGGAATCACCGGCGAAATCACCCACGTCGACGCCGGGTACAACATCATCGGCATGTAATACCGGGGGTGGAATGAACGAAAAAGGCGGCCAGTGGGCCGCCTTTTTCGTTGGGGGGGGGGACGGTCCATTCGCTGGCCGCGAAATCGATCCGGGGCGGTGACGCCCCCCCTTAGGGAAGCGCGAATCAATCAGCGCTTCCTTAGAACAAACTCACCAACCGCATCCCCCCAATCCAATCTTGCCGCCGCGCCGGGCTGTTGGGTTGGGAATCGCCCCCGGGATGACGCAGGTATTGCAGATCGAGGGTCCACTCACTCTGCGCCCCCGCCTGCACCCGATAGAACCACTCCACATGGTGCTCGGCTGCCCCGGCGTTGACCTGCTCGCCAGCGGGAATGGCCGCTTGGTGATCAAGAAAACCGCGCGATAACCAACTGCCCGCCCAACCCAGCCCCATCAACCCGGCGCCGCTGGGCATCACCACCCCCAAGCTGGCGAACTTGCCGATCCGCGACTGCTGTTGGTCGCCCCATCCCAACCGCACGAAATATCCCCCGCCGGTCTCGGGGGTTCCGGTGGCAGCGCTCAGCGACACCCCTCGCGCCATGTGGGTGCGGTTGCCATCGTTGTAATGGGAGACCCCACTCCCGGCGGCGTAGTGGCCGTTGTCCTGCCAGTAGGTGATGCGGGTGCCGACCGGGGAGGTGCTGCCCAGCGACAGCGCAAAGAAGTTGCCCACTTTTCCGGCGGCATCCCACACCGCGTTGGGGTCGCCGTTGGCGTCGATCAACCCCATCGAGGAGGCGCCCAACAGGGTGACGGCCCAACCAATATCGGTGGTTTGGATGACCCCACCGGGGGCGTAATCGGGGTGGGGGATGGTGGGGTCCAGGCGAAACGGTTGCCCCATAAAAAGACGGTTTTCGTCTCCTGCTAGGGGGTTGATGTCGATCCAGCGGGTGGAGTCGATCATCCCAATCTCAAGGATGCTGGCCCCCTGGAGGAACGACCAGTAGATCTCGGAGACCTGAAACCCCTGGGTGGTGGTGCGCAGATCGGCGTTGGTGCACGAGCCGTTGTAAAGCCCGCAGATGCCGTTGCCCGCCGCCCATTCCAGATGGGCCGCCACCTTTTCGCTCGTTGTGCCCCACCCCAGGAAGAGATCCCCCGAGATGCTGCCCCCCTCCCCCCCGGCGGTGGTTTGGTTGAAATGGGGCCGTTGCCAACTCATATTGAGGAGGCCGCTGGCACTCAGCCCCGCCGCCTGCGGCTGCACCCCCCACTGCTGCGCGCCCCAAGCGGGCGCCGCCAGCGCCCCCAAAACCGCCATCACCCCAAGGGCGCGAAGCCCCCAAACGTTCATGTTCAAACCCACCCCCGTATGCACGCGATGAAAACCCAGCGGCAGGATCTTGGTGGGGGTCGGGTGTGGTGACAACCTCGAAGCCGCCAAAAACGAAACCCCGCCCGGTTGCCCGGGCGGGGCTGAGATCGAACCGTCATCCCAGATACTGGGTATTGATCTATCGCCCATTACTCCACGGGCCTGGCCCAACCCAAAAAGGACTTCGACTCGGCGGTAACGCCAAGATCGAGTGGGGTCGCCCCATCAGTCGGGCCTCCCAACAGAAAACCTTTTTTTGTTGAAACCGCGTTTTCACACAATCTAGCAACCCTCTACGAGGCGGGTTGGGTCACCGTGTTCGAGTCCAGCGTAACCGCAGTCTGCGCCAACAGCCTGCCATTAACAGTTGCGCCCGTATTGACGGTAATACCTTTTTCAGCAAGCACTATGCCCTCCAGGTGGGCCGTCGTACCAATGGCGACACCGGTGCCGCCACCGACCTGCCAGAAGATGTTCTTGGGAACTGCACCACCGGTTAAGAAGACACTCGTGCCGTTGGCCTGGGTAAGATCGCCTGCTATCTGGAATACCCAGACATCATTTGGACCACCCGAGAGGGTGACATTTGTATTGATCGAAACGCCCGTACCCCATTTGTAAAGACCGGGGGCCAGTGTTCGGCCGCTGATGTCGCCCGCGTAGAGTTCAGTGAAATCGGGCGTTGTTCTGCCCGCTGCATCGGTATAGGCGGTTCCCATATCGAGCACCGCATTGGCGACCAGCGTATTGTCCGCTGAAGCACCAGCAAAGCAGGTAACAGCGCCGCTGCCGGTATAGCCAGCATCCGCGCCGAAGATGGTGCCTGTTATTTCTGAGCAGAAAACATTATCCATCGCCGCAGCGGTAATTGGGCTGGAGCCAATGTTGCCGGTGATGGCCGAGGTATGAACATTGGTGATGCCCGTTTTTGTCAGGACGACAAAATCTCCCGCTGTCCTAAGGTTGACTACGGCAGGTCCGGCAGCAACGGAGGTTCCGGTCGTAAAGGTCCACACCTTGTCGACCGCAAGTGGATTTGCAGCAAGATCGGTTATTCCCGTGGTCAGCGTGGCGGTATAGAGGGTGTTGGCAGCAAAATTACTGGTTGGGTTAAAGGCCACTGCCTTGCCGCTGTAGCTGACGGTGCCTGAAACTGGGGGGCCGCCAGCGCTCACCGTGAACGCCGATGTGTTCACGGTCGCGGGGTCGAGTGCTTCGCTAAAGTTGGCCATTACGTTGCGATTAAGTGCAAAGCCGGTGGCCACGTTAGCAGGGTAGGTAGAGCTTACTGTTGGAGCAACGGTGTCTGCTGTCGTGCCGGTGGTAAAGCTCCAGGTCGAGCTGGCCGCCAGTTCGGTGCCTGCTGAGCTTTTCACCAAACGAGCAAGCAAGACGGTGTAGAGGGTGCCGGCTGTGAGGTTGCTGCTAGGGGTAAAACTTGCGGCGTTGGATGCGGCATCATAGCTCACGGTGCCGCTGAGCACGGACCCGGCCGGGTTGCTCACCCCAAAGCTCGCAGTGTCAAAGGTTGTGGCATCCATCGCTTCACTGAAGATGGCCACTACCTTGCTATTGAGCGCCACAGCCGTGTCGTTGCTCGCCGGCATGGTCTCGATCACGGTGGGTGCAGCGCCACTGCCACTGCCGCCACTGCCGCCGCCACAACCTGCCACAACGGTGGCAAGCAGGAATGCGGCGAGCCAAAAACTTAGGCCCGTGTGTTTGTTCATCGTCTTCATCGTCTTCATCGTGTCACTCCTAACGAAATTATGGATAACACTGGTTCCTGATGAGTACCTGCATCTCAACACCAAGCCTTTTGGGTTTTGGCAAGATCCGTATGGGGGCAACAGGGATAAAACCACAGCGAATCCTGCCGCCATGAACGTGGCAGGATTTTCAGTCTTGATAGAGTGGCATAATTGTTGAATGGGGATACATACTGAGGGGGATGAATGCTAAAGGTTCCAAATAATCTGTTTTTTAAAGGGCTCACTTGGATTGATCTGCCTGGGGTGCCGTTTCGGCGCCCTTCTCGGTCCTGGTGATCGGAGGCCTCTTGCCTCACCTGCCGGTCTTGGTCGCTGCGTCCTCGGCCTGAGCGGTGGCGCCCCCCCCCAGGAGAAGATCGCCAATCCCAACGACATCCTTGGCATGCGTTTCATGGCCCTTCCTCCCTATCGAGCGAAAAAAGAATCCCGCTCATTCCCACCCGAAAACCGTGGTCCCGGTTCCCTTCTTTACGTATAAACGAACATTAATACAGCCCGCCCGGATCGCTCCGGGCGGGCTGTATACCGCGTCCAACGAATCCCTCAGAACGCGGTATCGATCCCGAAGAGCAGATACCCCTCCTTGGCCTGATGACCGATCCCGTTTTTGGCCTGCATGTCGAGACTACCCTCGATGACCCC
>MNWR01000106.1 GCA_001872725.1 Proteobacteria bacterium CG1_02_64_396
CCTGCATGTCGAGACTACCCTCGATGACCCCCTTCACGTTGCGCATGAAGTAGTAAGAACCGGCCACCGTGGCGGTATTCATGTTGATACCGTCATAGGTGGTCACCCCCTTGAAGTCGCCCGCATTGTCGTAGTTGTACAGCGCCGAGAAGGTCCACTCCTCATTGGCCACCCAGTCGACTCCGGCAAATCCGCCGTACCAGACCCGGTTTTTGCCGTCGGCCAGGTAGTTGTCCCACTTGTTCCACAGCCCCTGGAAGAACCAGCAAAAAAACGGGGTCAGGTCTTGACATGCCACTTTTTACACGCAGTCTTCCCCCATGGCCCGTCCACTAAGACTCGAATATTCCGGTGCGCTCTACCACGTTACCAGTCGCGGCAACGCGCGGCAGGCAATCGTCCATGATGACGACGACCGGGCGCTCTTCCTTGAAATCCTCGGCTCGGTGATGGATCGGTTTGGCTGGTTGTGCCACGCCTACTGCTTGATGGACAACCACTACCACCTACTGATCGAGACCCCCAAGCCCAACCTCTCCCAGGGCATGCGCCAGCTCAACGGGGTGTTCACCCAAAAGATCAATCGCGGTCGGGGCAGGGCGGGGCATTTGTTTCAGGGGCGGTTCAAGGCGATTTTGGTGGAGCGGGAAAGCTATCTGTTGGCGCTGGCCCGTTACGTGGTGCTCAATCCGGTCCGGGCGCGGATGGTCAAGAAGGCGGGGGATTACCGGTGGAGCAGCTACCGGGCGACCGTGGGGATGACTCCGAAGCCGTCCTGGCTGACGACCTCGTCGCTTTTGGCCCAGTTCGGATCTTCCGTCCCGGCGGCGCGCGAGTCGTATGCTGGGTTCGTCGAAAGCGGTCGTGCGGATGTCTCGCCCTGGCCGGAACTCAAAGGGCAGGTTTTGCTGGGATCGGAGACCTTTCTGGCGGAGATGCGGGCACGCATGGGGGGTGTGGATCATCCTGAGATCCCGTTGATCCAGCGTCGCTCACACCGTCCCAGCCTAGATGTGTTGTTTCCCGCATCGGAGTCGATGTCTAAGGTGCAACGGGACGAAGCCATCCGTGCCGCGTTCGAAACACACGGCTACAGCATGACCGCCATCGCCCGGCAAACGGGGCTGCACTACTCGACGGTGAGCAAAATCGTCAAAGGGGTGCGGTAAGGGGGGCTGGCATATCAAGACCCTGCTCTGCCCTGCTGACCCCGCTCTCCCCCATTGGTGGATGCGCTACGCTGATTCACCCTACGAAACCACCCTCCCAGACCGCCCTCCCAGACCGCCCCCCCCCCGAGACCGCCATGCCAACCCGTCCCCCGCCGCGTCGCATCCCCGACCGACGCTGCGACCCTGGCCCCCGACAAAGCGACCATCGCCCGTTGGGTCGGCCCCGAGGCGGCGAGGGGGTGGCAGAGCTGGCGCTCTTCTACTGCGAATGCTGCGTCGCATTTTTGCCCGGTGCGGTATGGAGGATGAGGACTACTTCGAGGGTTTTGGCGAAGCCTTCGCGCTGGCGGCCCGCAACCTCGCCCCCCTGCCCCCCGAACGCCGCAAGGATGGGCACGAACGGCTTTTGCACATCCGCCGCGCCAGCAACGCTTGGGGCTGGGGCGTTCGGGATGACATCGACGCCGTCCTGATCGAGTATCTCCCCGAGGCCGAATAACCCTTCCCTCTCGGAGCCCCCGTTGCCCCTCGACTTCGCCACCCTCGACCTGCTGCGTCAGAACCATCCGGCCCTGCGTTTGCTGCGCTCGGACCACCTGCCGCTGGTCGCCTCCTTCCTCGACCGGGCCTTCATCGCCCCCAACCGCCGCTCGATTCCCCAGGCCGATTTGGTCGAAGCGCTGGAGGATGAGCTTTTCGCGTTGCGCGAACGCTTGGGGAGGGAGGCGTTTCCCAAGGGGGCACAGGAGTACCTCGACGATTGGGCCGATCCCAGCAAGGGATGGCTGCGCAAATACTACCCCCCCGACGACGACCAACCCCACTTCGACCCCACCCCCGCCGCCGAGAAGGGGATCGCCTGGCTGGGCACCCTGGCCGAACGGGCCTTCGTCGGCACCGAGTCGCGCCTGCTCACCCTTTTCGAGCTGCTCAAGCAGATTCAGACCGGCAGCCAGAGCGATCCCGAGGCGCGGCTGACCGAGCTGCGTCGCCGCCGCGAGGAGCTCGATGCCGAGATCGAACGGGCCAAGCGGGGGGAAATCGCCCTGCTCGACGACACCGCCCTCAAGGAGCGCTTCCAACAGTTCGTCCAGACCGCACGGGAGCTGCTCTCCGACTTTCGCGAGGTCGAGCACAACTTCCGGGGACTCGACCGCACGGTGCGCGAACGCATCGCCCTGTGGGAGGGGCGCAAGGGGGAACTGCTGGAGCAGATCATGGGGGAGCGCGACGCCATCGGCGATTCCGACCAGGGGCGCTCGTTCCGCGCCTTTTGGGACTTTTTGATGTCGCGGCGCCGCCAAGAGGAGCTCACCGCGCTGCTCGACCGGGTGCTGCGGCTACCCCCCATCGCCGGACTCGATCCCGATCCCCGCCTGCGCCGGGTCCACTACGACTGGCTGGAGGCGGGGGAGCACACCCAGCGCACCGTGGCGCGGCTTTCCCAACAACTGCGCCGTTTTCTCGACGACCGGGCCTGGCTCGAAAACCGCCGCATCATGGATCTGCTGCGCGGCATCGAAACCCACGCCCTGGCGCTGCGCGAATCGCCCCCCTCCGGCGACATCGTCGAACTGGCGGGGATTTCCGCCGCCATCGAGCTGCCCTTCGAACGGCCGCTGTACACCCCCTCGGCGGGGATCGCCCTGGCCGATCTGGCTCTGGAGGCGGGGGAGGAGGCGGTCGATACCGGGGTGCTGTTCGAGCAAATCGCCATCGACAAAGAGGCGCTGCGCCGCAACATCCGCGCCGCCCTGCGCGGCGCCGAACGGATCACCCTGGCGCAACTGTGCGACCGGTACCCCCTGAGCCACGGCCTGGCCGAACTGGTCGCCTACCTGCAACTGGCCGCCCCCCCCTTCACCGTCGCGGTGGACGAAACCCGCCGCGACATGATCGTCTGGCAGATCGAGACCGAGGACGGCGGTCTCGTCGAGCGTCGGGCCGAACTGCCCCGCATCATCTTTTTGAGGTAACCATGGAACCCGGCGACGCAACCCAACCCGACCTTTCGGCGGTGGTCGTCCCCCTGCTCAAGGGGGCGGTCGAGGCCCAAACCGACCCCAAGTTGTGGCAGGGACTGCTCAAACTTCAGGGGCGGGTGCGCGACTACGTGGCGGTGCTGGGGCTGGAACTGATCCTCGACGAGGCCGAGGGGCACGCCTTTTTGCGCTCGCGCCCCGAGGAGGAGGGGGGGGAGACCCCCATCCCCCGCTTGATTGCCCGCCGTCCCCTCTCCTACCCGGTCAGCCTGCTGCTGGCGCTGCTGCGCAAGCGCTTGGCCGAATCGGACGCCGGAGGGGGGGAGGGAAGACTGGTGCTGACCCGAGAGCAGATCGTCGAGCTGCTGCGGGTCTACCTGCCCGAAACCAGCAACGAGGCCAAGCAGGTCGACCGCATCGACGCCCACATCGCCAAGGTGGTGGAGCTGGGCTTTTTGCGCCGTCTCAAAGGGGCGGGCGAAGGGGAGCGGGCCGCCTTCGAGGTGCGGCGGATTCTCAAGCCCTTCGTCGACGCCCAGTGGCTGGGGCAGTTCGATGCCCGACTGGCCGAATACCGGCAGCGTGCCGAGGGGGCGACGCGGCAGGGGGAGGATGGCGATGACTAAGGGCACCATCGGCGGCGGATTGGAATTCATGGCCGACGACACCCTGACCGGCTTTCGGCTCCACCGGCTGGAGGTCTACAACTGGGGGACCTTCCACGGCAAGGTCTGGAGCCTGAATCTCGGCGGTCGCAACACCTTGCTGACCGGCGACATCGGCTCGGGCAAATCGACCCTGGTCGACGCGGTCACCACCCTGTTGGTCCCGGCCCACCGGGTCGCCTACAACAAGGCGGCGGGGGCCGAAAGCAAGGAGCGCTCCCTACGCTCCTACGTGCTGGGCCACTACAAGTCGGAGCGGGGCGGATTGGAAGGGAGCGCCAAGCCGGTGGCGCTGCGCCACCCCGGCGACTACTCGGCGATCCTGGGGGTCTTCCGCAATCAGGGGTACGACCAGACCGTCACCCTGGCCCAGCTCTTCTGGATGAAGGAGCCCCACGGCCAACCGGCCCGGCTGTTCGTCGTCCTCGACCGGGAGGGCTCCATCGCGGGGGATTTCTCCGGTCTGGGGGCCGACCTTAAAGAGCTGCGCAAGCGACTGCGCGACGAGGGGGCCGAGGTGAGCGACTCCTTCCCCCCCTACGGCGCTGCTTTTCGCCGCCGCTTCGGCATCAAGGACGATCAGGCGCTGGAGCTCTTCCACCAGACGGTGTCGATGAAGTCGGTGGGCAACCTGACCGAGTTCGTCCGCGCCCACATGTTGGAGCCCTTCGACGTCCAACCCCGCATCGAGTCGCTCATCGCCCACTTCGACGACCTGACCCGGGCCCACGAGGCGGTGTTGACCGCCAAGCGGCAGGTGGCGCTGCTCGCCCCCCTGGTGGCCGACTGCGACCGCCACGCGCAGGAGCGGGAGGCGGTCGAGTCGCTGCGGGGGGCGCGGGAGGCGCTGCGCCCCTACTTCGCCGCCCAAAAGCGGGATCTGCTCGACAAGCGGCTGGAAAACCTCGAAGGGGAGCAAGGCCGCCTGGCGGCGCGGGTCGCCCGGCTGGCCGATGAGCGCGACACCCTGCGCGGTCGGGAAGGGCAATTGCGGCTCGACATCGCCGCCAGCGGCGGCGACCGACTGGCAAGCCTCGACGCCGACATCGCCCGGCTGCGCGACGAACGGGAGCGCCGCCGGATCAAGGCCGAGCAATACGGCCGCCTGCTCCAGGGGGTGGGGGAGCCTCCCGCCGCCGACGAGGGGGGATTCCTCGACCAACGGCAGCGGTTCGACCACCTGGCCGAGACGCTGCGCGACCGGGAGGCGGCGCTGCAAAACGGGCGGATCGAACACGAGACGACCCTGCGCCGAGGCAAGCAAGAGCACGACGAACTCGAAGCCGAGATCGCCAGCCTCAAGGCGCGGCGCAGCAACATCCCCGCCGCCGCCATGGCGCTGCGGGGGCGGCTGTGCCAGGCGTTGGATTTGAGCGAGGAGGCGATTCCCTTCGCGGGCGAGTTGATCCGGGTCCGCCCCGACCAGCGCGACTGGGAGGGGGCTGCCGAGCGGCTGCTGCACAACTTCGGCCTGTCGCTGCTGGTCCCCGACGACCACTACCGGGCGGTGGCCGACTGGGTCGACCGCACCGACCTGCGCGGGCGGCTGGTCTACTACCGGGTTCGGACCGGATCGGGGGAGGCGGTCGTCCCTGGGGAGGCCGCCCTGGCCGCCAAGCTGGAGGTCCAACCCTCCCCTTTGGCCGAATGGCTGGAGCGGGAGCTGGCCCGCCGCTTCGACCACGTTTGCTGCCCCGATCACGAGAGCTTCCGCCGCCAATCCAAGGCGGTGACCTTGAGCGGCCAGATCAAATCGCCGGGCGAAAAACACGAAAAAGACGACCGCCACCGCCTCGACGACCGCGCCCGCTACGTGCTGGGGTGGAGCAACGCCGAGAAGATCGCCGCCCTGGAGGGGCAACGGCTTGCCATGGAGGGACGTCTGGCCGAGGTCGCCGGGCGGATCGCCGCCCTGATGCGGGAACAACAGGGGCTCCAAAAGAGCCTCGACGCCCTGGCCCGCCTGGGGGAATACCGCGATTTCCGCGAGCTGGACTGGGCGACTCCGGCGGCCGAAGAGGCGCGACGGGCCGAGGAGCGGGCGGCGCTGGCCGCCGCCTCCGACCTGCTACAACAACTGACCGCGCAACTGGAACAAACCCACACCGAGCTGCGGCAGGTCGAGGCAACCCTAGAGCAGGGGCAGCGGGAGCTGGCCAAAACCGAGCAAAAGATCGACGACGCCGCCGCCCAACGCGGCCAGCTCCAAGCGCTGCTGGAGGCCCCCGAAACGACGGTTCATCTGCCCCTCTTCGAGCGGATCGACGCATTGCGGGCCGAGGGGTTGGGGGAACACACCCTGACGGTGGAGTCGTGCGACAACCGCGAAAGCGACCTGCGCATCTGGATCCAGGCAGAGATCGACAAGATCGACAGCCGCATCAAGCGCCTGCTCGAAAAAATCGTCGCTGCCATGAAGTCCTACTGCACCGCGTTTCCCCTCGAGACCCAAGAGGTCGACGCTGCGGTCGAGGCGGCGGACGAATACCGGACGATGCTGGAGCGGCTGCAAGCCGACGACCTGCCCCGCTTCGAAGCCCGCTTCAAGGCGCTGCTCAACGAAAACACCATCAACGAGATCGCCCATTTCAGCTCGCAATTGTACAAGGAGCGCGAGCAGATCAAGGAGCGGATCGAGACCATCAACCGCTCCCTGACCCAGATCGACTACAACCCGGGCCGCTACATCCTGCTGGAGGCGCAGTCGGCCCAAGAGGGCGACATCCGCGACTTTCAAGCCGACCTGCGCGCCTGCACCGAGGATGCCCTGACCGGCTCGGACCAAGCCCAGTATTCCGAAATGAAGTTCTTGCAGGTGCGGGCCATCGTCGAGCGGCTGCGGGGCCGGGAGGGGAGCGGCGAGCTCGACAAACGCTGGCGCGACAAGGTGACCGATGTGCGCAACTGGTTCCTCTTCTCGGCCAGCGAGCGCTGGCGTGAGGACGACGCCGAGTTCGAGCACTACACCGATTCGGGGGGCAAGTCGGGGGGGCAGAAAGAAAAACTGGCCTACACCATTTTGGCGGCGAGCCTGGCCTACCAATTCGGGCTGGAGTGGAACCGGGTGCGCTCGCGCTCCTTCCGTTTCGTGGTCATCGACGAGGCCTTCGGGCGCGGATCCGACGAGTCGGCCCGTTACGGGCTGAACCTGTTCGCACAACTCCACCTGCAACTGCTCATCGTTACCCCATTGCAGAAGATCCACATCATCGAGCCCTTCGTGCACGGGGTCGGCTTCGTGGTCAACGCGGCGGGCAACGATTCCAAGCTGCGCAACCTGAGCATCGAGGACTACCGGGCCGAGAAGGGGGCGCGGGCGCAAGGGGGGCCGGCGTGAGCGACTGGAGCACCCCCGCCGCGTTGAAGGGGCAGGTGCAACGGCTGTGGGATCGCGGCCTGCTCCCCGCCGCCCTGGTCGGGGGGGAGGCGCTGCTCCCCAAGCGGCTGACGCTGAAGGGGCCAACCTCCGCCGAGCTGGCCGAGCGCTTCGCCGAGGTGCGCGACTGGGTCGCCGCCCTGCGCGCCCTGCCCCATGTGCGCCTAGAGATGCGGGAGCTACGCCACCGCCAACTCGGCGCCAACCTGGTCCCCGCCGAAGTCTGGATCGACAACCTCGATGCGGCGCTGGCCTGGATCGGCAAAAAGGGGGACGGTCAGCGGTTGATCGCCCTGGCCGAAACCACCCGCGCCCGGCTTCCCGAGCTGACCCCCTGGGTGATCGCCCACCCTCTACGGGCTCTGGATCTGGCCGCCGATTGGGAACGGCTGCTCGACTTCTGCCTGTGGCTGCGCGCCCACCCCCGCCCCGGCATCCATCTGCGCCAGGTCGACCTGCCCGGCATCCACACCAAGTTCGTCGAGGGGCATCGGGGGGTGCTGGCCGAGTGGCTCGACCGCCTCCTCCCCCCCGAGGCGATCGCACCCGAGGCGACGGGGGCGCGGGGGTTCGAACGGCGCTACGGCTTTGCCGAAAAACCGGAGCGGGTGCGGCTGCGGGTGCTCGATCCCGCCCTGGAACTGCTCCCCGGCACGGCGGGGGAACAGATCGAACTGGAGGCGGCCACCTTCGCCCGGTTTGCGCCGGGGGCGACGCGGGTGCTGGTCACCGAGAACGAGATCGACTTTCTAACCCTGCCCCCCCTGCCGGGGGTCGTGGCGATCTTCGGGGCGGGGTATGGTTTCGATGCGTTAGCGGGGGCCGATTGGCTCCACGACTGCCGGGTCGACTACTGGGGCGACCTCGACACCCACGGCTTTGCCATCCTCGACCAACTGCGCGCCCTGCTGCCCCACGTGCGCTCGCTGCTGATGGACGAGGCGACCCTACTGGCCCACCGGGCGCAGTGGGTGACCGAGGAGCGCCCCAACACCCGCGACCTGCCCCGCCTGAGCGACGCGGAGCGGCTGGTCTACGAGGGGCTGCGCGACCAGCGCTGGGGGGAGCGGGTGCGGTTGGAACAGGAGCGGATTGGGTTCGGCTGGGTTCTTCGCCATCTGTAGGGCGCCTCGGGCGAGGATCCATGCACGGGAACCCTTCGGCATTCAGAGTTCAACTTTGCAACATTCCCCGACGCGGGGGCTTTTGGTGGATGCGCTGCGCTTATCCACCCTACGAAACCTCCCCTCCCCCGAGACCGCCATGCAAACCCAAGCCCTGATCGTCGCCGACCACGTCAAAGCGCTCGCCCCCAAGATGGGGCAGCTGACCGACCTATTCTTCGACTACCTCTTCGCCATCGACCCCGAAACAAAGGCGATTTTTCTCGAAGATGCGGTGGCGCGGCGGACCAAGTTCGTCGCCATGTTTTCAACCTTCACGACCCTCAAACACTTCGAAACCATCCGCCCCGCCCTGATCGAGTTGGGCAAGCGCCACCTGGCCTACGGGGTCAAAGACCACTACTACGGCCACGGCAAAAAGGCGATTTTGCTGGCACTGGCTGCAGAGGGGTCGCTGAGCGCCGAGCGGGAGTCGGCGTGGCGGCAGATGCTCGATCAAACCATCAGCGCCATGTTGGAGGGGGCGCGGGAGCGCAAGCGGGGCATGACCGCCGAGGAACTGGCCGCCAGCGAGATGAACCGGGGGGAGCGGCTGGCGCCCGATCCGGGATTGCTGGAGGCGGTCGGGGGGGGCGACGGCATGTACGCCATCCACCTGAAGTTCTACGAAAAACTCTTCGAGGAGCCCTGGCTGGGACGCTTCTTCTGGGGCAAACACGAAACGGTGCTGGCCCGCAAACAGACCGAGTTTATGGTCGGCTGCATGGGAGGCCCCAACCGGTACCAAGGGGAGAGCCCCGCCATCGCCCACCTGGGCATGTTCATCACCGACGAGATGCTCGACGTGCGCGAGACAATCCTACGTCAGACCCTGGCCGAGTCAGGTTTAAACCCCGACATGCAGGAGCGCTGGCTGCGGATCGACAACGCCTTCCGGGCCGCGATTGTGAAAAGTGATGTCTCGGAATGTGTGATGCGAGGGATCGGGCAGCGCCCCATCGTCGCCAAAAAACCGGAGGGCTATCGCCCCCCCAAACCTTGAACGAGGAATAAAGCATGAAACGTCGCATCGCTTCGTCGCTGGCCGTGTTGGGATGGCTGGGGTTGTTCGTGGCAGCCGCCCAGGCTGCGCCGCCCCCGGCTCAGGCCTCGGTCAGCGGCAAATATTCCGGCTTGCAACAGGTGCTCAACTGCCCCCCCGACGCCGGCACCTACGGGCAATTTCGCGACTACGGCTGGTGGCAGGGGGGCCCCTGGTGCGGGCAGAACGGCAAGGCGGGATTTTGGGTCTGGGTGAACCCCAATTGGTACATCTGGAGCACCATTGGCGAGGCGCCCACCGCCGCGCCGGATGGCAACACCGACCAAGGCAAGCAACATTCGAACAAAGATTAAACCGCCGCACGCCACCGCCCCGATATCGGCTGGGCTTGCGGGTTTTCCTTTGGCGGATCGGGAAGGGGCTACCGGGGAATAGCGGGGGCAAGGAGAGGGCGTTGCCCCCTCCATCGCGGCGAGGGCGCCGCTCCTACAACAGCGCCCTCTTCGCCCCCCAAGCAAAAGCGGCCCCGACGGAGCACGCCCCTCCAGCAACCAAACCCCTGCGATGGGGCGCCCTTCCGGGGGGGAAGGATTGCTGGTCTTGCTTTGAGGAACAGCGGGCGGCCGATCTTGCCGTAACCCAGGGGTCGGCCTTTTGGAGGGACGCGCTTCGTCGCGTCCAGGCCACGCCCACGCGTGGCCCCCATGCCTCCCCTGCAAGAGAAGGGCTCGCAGGTGAAGCTTTGCCTGCCCCATCGCGGCGAGGGCGCCGCTCCTACAACAGCGCCCTCTTCGCCCCCAAGCAAAAGCGGCCACGACGGAGCACGCCCCTCCAGAAACCAAACCCCTGCGATGGGGCGCCCTTCCGGGGGGAAGGATTGCTGGTCTTGCTTTGAGGAACAGCGGGCAGCCGATCTTGCCGTAACCCCAGGGGTCGGCCTTTTGGAGGGACGCGCTCCGTCGCGTCCAGGCCACGCCCACGCGTGGCCCCCATGCCCCCCCCCAGCAAGAGAAGGGCTCGAAGGTGAAGCTTTGCCTGCCCCATCGCGGCGAGGGTGCCGCTCCTACAACAGCGCCCTCTTCGCCCCCAAGCAAAAGCGGCCACGACGGAGCACGCCCCTCCAGAAACCACACCATTCAACCGCCACCCCCTTCACCCCTCGCTCAGCCCCCGATACTGCAACCCATAAAACATCTCTAAATACCGTTTCAGCCCCTGTCGCTCGCGCCGCTCCATGAAGCGCCAGAAACCGTAGACCCTGGCCAAAGTGAGTAACCGCTTGGCGTGCAGCGACCAGGTGTAGCGGGCGGCGACCCGGGCCACCGCCCCCTGGGAAAGCCGTTCCCAATGAACAGGATCGTTGCGACAGCGCTCGAAGAACGCGGCCATCGCCTGCGCCCCCCGGTCCATGTGGTTGGGGTCGATGTGAAAGCCGGATACCCCATCTTCGATGATTTCCAGCGGGCCGCCGTAGCAGGTGGCGAAGAGGGGCAGACCCGAGGCCATCGCCTCGATCACCGTCAGCCCGAATGCCTCGAACCAGGCCGGTTGCACAAAGGCGCCGCGCCGGTCGGCGACCAGCCGGTAGAGCTCGCCGGTCAGGCTCTTGTCGAGGGTCATGCCGATCCAGCGCACTTGGCCATCCAGGCCGTAGCGCTCGAAAAGGGCGTGCATCTTGGCGATCTCTTCGCGCTCCTCGGCATCATCGCTTTGGCCGGGGTCGACCCTCCCCGCCACGATCACCAGGTTGACCTCTCCCCTCAGGCGGTCGCTCGCCCCGAACCCCTCCACCAATCCGGCGGTGTTCTTGATGCGGTCGAGCCGGGCCATGGTGAACAGAATCGGCTTGGCCGGATCCTCCAACCGGCCCCGGATTTGGGGGTGATCCCCCCCGAAAATCAGCGCATTGAGCTCCCCATGGAGTCCGGTCAACCGCCGTTCTCGGGCGTCGAAGGGGAAGAACACCTGGGGGTCAGCGCCGGGGGGGACGATGTTGAATTTGGGGTCGAAGATGTCGATCCCCTGCACCACCCGATAGAGGTCGGGCAGGGTGAAGGCGGTGTAGGACTCGTATTGCCCGATGGTCGCCTCGGTCCCGGCGATCTCTTGAAAGGTGCTGGCGACGATGAAGTCGGCGCTGTTCATCCCGATCAAATCGGCGGTGTACTGGGTCGCAAAACGGTAGCGCTGCTGGTTGTCGCGCCAGTAGAGGTCGCTGAGCAGGTACTTGGCCTTCTCAAGGGCGTGGGCGATGCCGCACTGGGTCACCCCGAGACGGCGAGAAAGCAAAGTCGCCACCAGATTGCCGTCGGAGTAGTTGCCCACAATCAGGTCGGGCCGCCCTCCCAGCTCGGCCAGGATCTCCCGCTCGGCATCCACGGCGAACCGCTCAAGAAAAGGCCAGATCTCGAAGCGGGAGACCCACTGCGGCAGCACCGACCCGGCTGCGTCGCGGAAGGGAACCCGCAAAATGCGGGTGCCTTGAGTCCCCGCCACAGGTTCAAGGCGGCGGTCGCAACTCGTCCCCCGCGCCTCGGGGATCAACCGGGTCACCACCAGGATTTGCGGCTCAACCTCAAGCCCCTGCTCGGCCAAATCGCGCCGCATCGCCTCCTCCAGGGCGCGGACCTGATCGAGAATGTAGACCACCTGACCGCCCGTGTCGGGCATCCCCAACACCCCCTCCTGACCGAAGAAACCGTGGGGGGTGATCAGGGTGAGCGAGAAGATCATGGGAATGCGGGCCAGAAAACGCTCCAGCGCCGCCGGTTCGGGCGCTTCGAGCAGGTCGAGCAACAGACCCATCCCCTCGCGGATGCGACCGACCTTGTCGCCCCACCCCGGCTCGAAGCCGAAGCCGCGTAGGGTGGCGGCGACCGCCTCCCACCCCTCGTCGGGGGAGCGGTGGGCCAGCCAGGCCAACGCTTGACGCAACCCTCGGCGCAGCGCCGCCCCGTCGGCGACCGTGGGGGACAGCAGCAGCGGCATCCCCCGAACCTGGTGCTCCTTGAGAAAAGCCAGTAGGCGTTCCCCCCCCGATTCCAAATCGTGAAACAGCATGCTGGCGATCCGCCGCCCGACGAAGGTCCCCCCCTGGCCAATCGAGTGGGATTCCCGCAGTTTGGGATGGCGACCGTCGAAGGGGGCCATGTCGATCTCGACCGGGAAGGGGCGTTCCATCCCCCCCAGTACCAGACGCTCCTTGGCCGCCAGGTAGTCGGCCACCCCGATCTCGTCGAGCGCCAACGTCTCGACGTGCAGCCGTAAAAACAGCCACTGCCCAATGCCGGGCCGCACCGCCCACCGGATAGTCCGCCCCTCCATGGCGATCTCCTGAGTCCGCTCGAACCAGTCGGCCAGGGGGGAGGCGGCCAGATCGGCGCAGTCGTTGCGGCGGCAGTATTCCCCGAAGCGATCGAGCACCTCGGAACGCAAAACGATGGGGTGGTCCAGGGCAAGCAGTCCGTGCATCAGCGGGTAAATCCGCTCCCGGTCGTCGTTCAGGAATGGGGTTAGGGTTGCGATCATGCGCTGGACTCCTCATCCACCTCGGGCCAAGGGATGTCGAAAAAGCGGTAATGGTCGATGGCCTCCAGAATCCCCTCGGCGTAGTGGCCGCGGGCGAAGAGCAGGTGGGGAATGTCGCGCAGCCGCTCCAACTCGGCGCTGTAATTGCCCACCACCACCCCCAGGGTGTTGCCGCGCAGCATCTCCTCGTCGTTGCCCGAGTCGCCCGCCACCAAAATGTGCTCGGGAGGAATCCCCCAGCGACTGGCAAAGTAGCGCACCGCCAATCCCTTCGAGCCCCGCACCGGCAGCAAATCGAGGTAGCGCTCGTGGGAGGCGATGACCCGGGCGTGCAGGTCGAGACGGCGCAGTTGTTGGACGATCCCCCGAATGGTGGGGGCGCGGTCGATGTCGATCAGGTAGCTGATCTTGTGCTTGCGCTGCTCGCTCTTGGCCTGGAGCCGCACGCCGGCAATCTTGGCCATCGCCTCGCGCAGCGCGTCGGGTCTCCAGCGATAGTCGATGTGGCGACTCCAGTTGCAGTCCTCGCTCAAATTGGGGCCGTAGTGGATTTCGCTGCCGACCGAGGTAATCAGCACCTCGGGCATCGGAACCCCCCACTGCTTGAGCACCTTCACCGCGCTGTCGAGGCGGCGACCGGTGGCGATGCCGAAGGCGGTTTGCGGGTGGTCGTTCAGCCGTTTTATCAGCTTTTTTAAGGAATCGGGATCGCCCAGCAAGGTGTTGTCGATGTCGCAGATCAGCACCCGGTCGACGCTGGTCAGGCGGTAGGCGCCGCGCACTAGGGCGCTGTCGGGGCGCAGCCGCTTGGGGCGTAGGGGGGCGATCTTCTTGAGGTAGCGCTCGATGTGGGCCTGCCAGGTGAAGTGTTTCTCGGCCTGGCTCGCCCCGCTTTTCGACCACTTGCGCCAGCGGGCCGGATCGTTCAATCCCGAGACGATTGCCTCCCCCATCCGGTCGGCATCCATTGGATCGACCAGCAGGCCATGTTGGCAGGTCGCCAGGATGTCGCGGGGGCCACCATCCTCGGTGGCGACCACCGGTAGGCCGCTGGCGGCCGCCTCGATCAGGGTCAAGCCAAAGGGTTCGTTGAGGGCGGGATTCACAAACAGGCCGCCGCTCTTGGCAGCCAGCCGGTAAAGCTCGGGGACGTCGGTAATCGCGTGGTGCTTGGGGTAGGCGACGTGACCGTAAAGGTCGTAGCGGTCGATCAGGCTCAGGATCTTGCCCATCACCTCGCGGCCGCCCCGGTCCATCGTCTCGATCTCGTCGCGGTTACCGGCAATCAGTACGAGGTTGGCGCGGTGCCGCAGATCGGGGTGCTCGGCAAAAGCGCGGATCAGGGTTTCGAAGTTCTTCTTAGGGTCGGGGCGGGCCAGCGCCAACACCATGGGCCGCTTGGGATGACGCAAAAAACGGTGGAGCTGGGCGGCGATGGGGGGGGTGCGGAAGTCCCTGGAGGGGGGGTGAAAACGCGCCAAGTTGACCCCGGGGGGGATGACCACCATCCGCTTGGGGTGAAAATTGCCGTAAAGGCCATATTGATCGTCGACCTCCTGCCGGGTGCTGGCGACCACCAGGGCGGCATGGTCGAGGGTGATCTCCTCGGCCTCGATGCGCTGGCCGAGGTTGTACTGCGCCTCGGAGGCTTCGGTGGACATCCCCTGTTCGTGCAGACGGCGCTGCTTGACCCGGCCCAGCGAGTGGCCGGTGTGAATCAGAGGTACCTCCAACAGCCCCGCCAACCGGGCGCCGACCCACCCGGCATCGGCGTAGTGGCTGTGAATCCAATCGGGGGTGCGCCCCACCCGGCGGAAGTGTTGTAAGGCGGCATCGGTGAAGGAGTAAAGATGGGGCCAGAGCGACTCCTTGCGCAGGTAACGTCGGGGACCGCAGGGCAGCCGCACGATGAAGGCGTTGGGGGCGATGGGCTCGATCGGCTCGGCGTAATCGGGATCGACCTTGGGATCGATCACTTGCCGGGTGATGAGGTCGACCCGTGCCACCTCGGGGCTTGCCGCCAAGGCGCGGGCCAACTCCAGCACGTAGCGAATCTGCCCCCCGGTGTCGGCGTCGCGCCCCAACTCCAGATGACTACCCCGCATCAAACCGTGGATGCTCAACAGCGCCACGTAGACCTTGGGCCGCTCCCGACTCATGACTTGTCCTCCTCATACCGCGTAAAATCGGGGGCGGTTGCCCCCGTTTGGGTGCAGATGCGTGCGGCGAACGCCACCGCACGGTGCAGCGTTTCCTCCTGCGACCACCCCGACAAGATCCCCCGGATCCACATCGCCGCCAGGCCGTCCCCCGCCCCCACCGCATCGACAAAGTCGGTGACAGGGGGGGGCGGCACTTGGATCGTCGGCCCCTCGCCGACCGCCAAGGCCCCTTGCGCCCCCAGGGTGACGATCAGGGTCTCCCACCCTTTTTGCCTACGCAGCCGCTCGGCCCGACGAATGAAGGGGGCGGGGTCGAGCCCCTCCAAATTGGCGACGATCTCGAATTCCTCGGCGTTGAGCTTGACCCAGCGGGCGCCGCCCAGGGCCAGGGTGACCAGGTCGGGAGTCCACCAGGGGGGGCGCAGATTGAGGTCGACAAAGCGGGGCAGGTCGGGGGCAAGCAGCGATTGCCAGGCGCGCCGCGATTCGGGGGCGCGCAGCGCCAGACTGCCGTGGTAGAGCAACGCGGGCGGGCTCCGAAGGGGCACGGGGGGGGCGATGAAATCCCAGGCGCTACCGGGGGGGATGTCGAAGTTCGGCTCGCCGTGGGCGATGCTCACCTCGACCGCCCCTGTGGGGTGGTCGGGGTCGTGTTGCAGGGCGGCGCGGTTCATTCCCCAGCGCTGCATCGCCGCCTGAATGTGGGCGCCGGGGGGGTCGAGACCGATCCGGCTGAACAACAGCGGCGCCAGCCCCCACCCCTGCAAATGCCAGGCGACATTGAAGGGGGCGCCGCCCAAGACTTGCCTGCCGTCGGGGAAACGGTCGAACAGAACCTCCCCAAAAATCAGGGGGGGTGCGATGGATGCTTGAGGAGGCATGTTGACCCCTGCGGCGGTCGATTGCCGGTTTTGATGGATGTCACCCCTTGACCATACCCGATTGAAATGATCGGGCAACCCGTTCCCTCGGGGCCGCCTCCTGGGTTATCGTCGGGCGACGCTTCTCCCCTCTTTCGGCAAGGATCCCCATGACCCTCGCGGCACCCCTCATCGTCGGCGCCATCGGTACCCCCTCCGATATCGTTTCTGGGCAGGTTGTCTCCAGCTTGCTAGAGACAACCTCCATCACCCTGACCCACGGTGCCGCCTTCACCGGACGGCCCGGCACCCGTATTCACGCCGACGACAACTGGGTGCTCAAGCTGCGGACCGAACACGATTTCGATCTGGAGACCACCGCCACGAAGTGGGTCGAGCATCGACTGACTCAAGAGCGCACCCTGGGCATCTACCACCCCAGCCGCACCTGGTTTGTCGCCTCGGTCGAAGGGGTGCTGCGCTGCGGCAACATCTCGCGCCGCCTCGACCCGCTGCACAAAGAGGTCGAACGCAGCATCGTTGCGGATCATTCCCGGTTTCTCGACCGGGTCGATCAGTTGTTCGATCTCTACCTGGGGACCGTACAAAGGCACGAAATGCGGCTCGACGAGGGGTTGTCGAACTTTGGCAGCGACGACGAGGGGCGGCTGTTTTATCTGGACGACGATCTGTACGCCTGGGATCAGTACGTGGCGCTTGCGGCCACCCTGGCGGTCTGGTTGCGGCGCTACGAGGCGCTGGACGAAGCGCTCGCCCGCGCCCTTGGGGACAGGCTGCATCGGGCTTTGGAGCAGCATCGCTGCGGCGACATGGCACCCCGCCAGGTTCAGGAGCACCTCAAGGACCAGTTCGTTGCCGACAGCCTTAAACCACGGATGAAGGGGTTGATGGCGGGGGTGGGAGGGTTACACACCCAGTGCGCGGCGGTGGAGAGCTTCGACGCCGAGCGTTTGGGCCGCATCCTCGACGGGGAGGAGGGGGAGGTTCCCGTCGCGCTGTTGGCCGACATTCACTCCAATCTTCCAGCCCTACGCGCCGTCCTCGATTATCTGGAGTTACGCCGCATCGAACACATTCTGATTTTGGGCGATACCGTCGGCTACGGTCCCCATCCCAAGCAGTGCATCGAGGCGCTCGTTCAGGCGGGGGCGGTCTGTCTGTTGGGCAACCACGAAAACGCCTTAGTGCAGGGAGACGACAGCCTCATCACCTCCCGCTCGGCCCGCTGGGCGCTGGAATGGAGCCGCCCCCTACTCGACAGCGATGACCTGGCTTGGCTCGCCTGCCTCCCCCCCCGCCTGACGGGCAACGGCTGGATGGCGGTCCACGGCGCCCCGATGGATCCCACGTTTTTCAACGCCTACGTCTACCAAATGACCTATGAGGACAACCTCGATTGGATGGGACAACACGGGGTAGGGATTTGCTTTCACGGCCACAACCATCTGCAAGGGGTCTACGCCAGGGGACGGGGGATGGACCGTTTGATTCGCGATGCCAAGGTCGACCTTGCCCAATTCGAGCACACTCTGGTCGGTCCCGGCTCGGTTGGCCAACCCAGGGGCAACCAACCGGGTGCCGATTTTGCCCTCTATTACCCCAAGAGCCGCCGGGTCGAGATGCAGCATCTCGATTACGACATGAGCGCCCTGATCGACGAGATGCGCCGGATTGCCTTTCCCGAACAGCTCATCCAACGCTTGACCCAGGGGCAATAGCCAAAAAAAAGGGAGGCGCAAGGCCTCCCTTTGAGGGGTTCTACTGGATGGTGCAATTCAGGGGCAGTGGGGCGCCACGTCGTTCAGAGCGCGACGGGCCGCAGTCCAGCCCATGCCCAGGTTGGTCTTGCGGTTGGTGATGAGCACCAGGAGCGCGCCCGGTTTGTCAGGCACCACCGCCATGAAGTGATAGGTCTTGTCGCTGGTCATCTGGATTTCATGGACGTGGTACGAAGGGGTGACGCCCCTTTGGGCCGCCAGCAGTTTTTCGACCGAGGTGATCGTTTTACCCCGGAACATATCGACCGCCGCGGCGGCCACCGCATCGACGTAGGACTGGGTGAAATGGGGGACGTTGTGGTAGACGCCGAGCATCAAACCGCTGCTCAAATCGACCACGGCGGCGCCCAAGGCGCCATCGACATCCTCCACCAAACCTTGCAACACATCGTTTAGGCTCATCGAACTTCCTCCCCTCAAAACAATGATGTATCGGCAGAAAACCCCACCAAAGTGGGCGTCATCAGAAACCGCTTATAAAGCGCGGTCAAGCGTTATCGCCGTGAAGTCCCGCCAACCTACCCGCGCTGTATTTGCTATGCACCAGGACGGTCCCCACGTTGACCCCCGGTTTGCCGATCGTTGTCAAAATCAGGGTGGGTCCTGCATGAATCACCACGATGGTGCCGGTTTCGCTCTGCGACAACACGTGATCGCACTGCTTGTGCCGGGACGACCCGCCCAGGGCGTCGCCGAGAGAGAGCATCGAGGCGCTCATCGCCGCGATGTTGTCGGCGCTGATCTCGCTTCGGGCCACATGGACCACCGGCAATCCATCCACGGTCGAAACCACCGCTGCATTGGCGGCGCCGATCGTGTCCAGTAGATCGGTCAGTTCATCTACAAATTGTTGTTTAACTGCGTCGCTGACTGCCCGTGCTTCACTCATCGTTCTTAGCCCCCCCCGTGGCCATCGTGACAACCTGAATAATCTCTTGTCCCAACCGTTTCACCTCGCCTCCCAAACCCGGAAAGGTTTTGGCGGTATCGACCACCAAGAAAATCTGTTGCTTGGTCGTGGTCGCCTCCACCTTGCGCGCCACCACCATCCGGGTGGGACGCTCGAACACCAGACTGGCCATCGCCATCTCGCCGAAGTCGGCGTATTTCCCGACCCGTTCGCTCATGGCGATCAGATCGGGGATAAAAGCCGCAGCTCCCTGACCCGCTTGGGCCAAGTCGCCGGAATGTCCCAGAACGAGTCCATCGTCGCTCACCACCAACACCGCCGTGAAATCGTGTCTGCCCCGAATGTCGTCCAGGACTTCATCCAATCGAGAACCCATGCAAGCTCCTATACCGTGGATCTTTTGACCGAAATCAACCCGTCATTCCATCCCAGATCAGAACAGATCGTCGAATTCACCGGAGGGGGCAGCCGCAGCCGTTTCGCTGAGCAGAATGTTTTCAAGCAGGGTTAAAACGAGGTTTTTGGTGTCCTCCCGATTGCGGGCGTCGCAGGGGAGGATGGGGGCCTGGGGCCCCAATTCAAGAAAGTCGGACAGATCGTCGAGGCTGCGCGCATGGGGCAAATCCTGCTTGGTCGCCCCGACGATCACCGGAAGATCCATGTTCTGCTTGAAATAACCGTACATGTTCTTCATGACGGTCTGAAGTGGACCCCAAAAACTGGACAGTAGGTTTTGTTAAGACCGAGGGGGCATGATTGGCGAGAGCGAGGAGCCAAGCGATGCCCGGAAAACACAAACGACACAGTGCGCAGTTCAAGGCGAAGGTGGCGCTGGAGGCCCTGAAGGGTGGGGTGGACCCCACTCCTTGGACAGTTTGGGGGCGAAAATTTGTAAACGGTTAGTGGCGGTGGGTGGTTCCGCCGTGGGTTTGATGGACCTGTTCTGGGGTCTTGCCGCCGAGGGCACTGTGGGGGCGCTCGGT
>MNWR01000107.1 GCA_001872725.1 Proteobacteria bacterium CG1_02_64_396
CCTGGACGCTCAAAAAGGGTCGACAGCCCCTCCATGGCCACCTTCTTCCACTGGCTGATCTGCGCCGGGTGGATTTGGTGTTCACTGGCCAACTCGCTTGTGGTTTTGACCCCCTTCAGGGCCTCCAGCGCCACCTTCGCCTTGAACTGCGCACTGTGTCGTTTGTGTTTTCCGGGCATCGCTTGGCTCCTCGCTCTCGCCAATCATGCCCCCTCGGTCTTAACAAAACCTACTGTCCAGTTTTTGGGGTCCACTTCACGCAAACGGGCCGAGCAGCGGCTCGCCCTGCTGAGTTTCGCCCTGAACAACGTGCGTGAGGCGGCCTTCTTGATCGACGAGCAGGCCCGCTTCCACTACGTCAACGAGGAGGCCTGCCGCGTCCTGGGCTACAGCCGCGACGAGCTGCTCGGCATGGGGGTAAAAGATGTCGATCCCGACTGGCCTGCGGACCGTTGGTCCGAACACTGGAAAACGCTGAAATCCCAAGGTGCTTTGTTGCTCGAAGGGCGGCACAAAACCAAGGAGGGGGGGATCTTTCCGGTGGAGATCGGCGCCAACTTCATCGAATACGACGGCCGCAGCTTCAACCTGGCGCTGGTCCGCGACATCACGGGGCGCAAACACAACGAGGAGGAGCTCAAGCGGCTGAATCGGGAGCTGCGCGCCTTGAGCGACTGCAATCTGGCGTTGATGCGAGGTGAGGATGAAATCACTCTGCTCACCGACATTTGCACCATCATCTGCGACAAGGCCGGTTATACCCTGGCTTGGGTGGGGTACGCCGAACACGATCCGGACAAAACCATCCGCCCCGTGGCCTGGGCGGGGTTCGGCAGCGACTACATCGAAAACGCCAAACTCAGTTGGTCGGCCGACCTGCCCCACGGCCAGGGCCCAGCCGGTAGGACCATCCGCAGCGGCGAAACCATTTGCGTGCAAGATTTCGAGGTCGACCGCTTGATGACCCCCTGGCGGGAGGCGGCGTTGACCCACGGTTACCACTCCGGACTCGCGCTGCCGCTCAAGGGGGACGACGGCCAACCCTTCGGCGCCCTGCTCATCTATTCCGAACGCAAAAACGCCATCACCGACAGCGAACTGCGCCTGATGGAAGAGCTGGTCGGCGATTTGGCCTTCGGCATCCGCGCCCTACGAATCCGGGCCGAAAACCGGCGGTCCGAGGCGGCGCTGCGCCAAAGGGAGCGTTATTCCCAATCGCTGCTGCGGCTGTCGCGCAGCCTCGAACAATCCCAAAACTACGGTCAGGTTTTGAAAGCGGCCCAGGAGGAGGTCGCCACCATCCTCGACTTCCATTTTTTGGCGATCTACCTGCTCAGCGACGATGGCACCACCTTTCAGGCGCTGACCTTCGGCGGCGCCATCGAAAAGGGGATCCAAGCGGTCAGTGCCACCCTGCCCATCGCGGGAGACCCTTTGTTGGAGGAGATCGCCCAATCCTGCGACATCGTGGTGGTCGACGACGCCCGCTGCGACCCGCGCACCAACAAAGCCATCGTGAACGCCCTGCAACTGCGCACCCTGATCAACGTCCCGATTTTTCTCTCCGAGCAACACCTGGGCACGATCAGCACCGGCAGCGTGGGGGACGAGGGGTTGCACATCCTCACCCCCCCCGAGCGGGAATACCTCACCGCCATGGCCAGCCACATCGCGGTCACCCTGGACCGCATCCAACTGCTCGACGAACGGCGGCAGGTCGAAGCGCAGCTACGTAGCTACAAGGACCACCTTGAACAGACGGTGCAGCAGCGCACCGCCGAGCTGTTGCTGGCCCGGGATGCGGCCCAGGCGGCGAGCAAGGCCAAAAGTCTGTTTTTGGCCAACATGAGCCACGAACTGCGCACCCCCCTCAACGCCATCCTCGGGTTTTCCCGCTTGATGCAGCAGGGGCAAGAGGTCCCCCCCGAGCTGCGGGAAAACCTCGACATCATCAACCGCAGCGGCGAGCACCTGTTGGAGCTCATCAACGCGGTCCTGGAGATCGCCAAGATCGAATCGGGCAAGCTGCAACTGGAGGTCGCTCCCTTCGATTTGGGGGCGATGGTGCGCGAGGTCGTCGAGCTGATGCGGCTGCGCGCCCAAGAAAAGGGGCTCACCCTGGTGCTCGATCAGTCGTCGCAATTCCCCCGTCACATCAAGGGGGACGAGGCGCGGCTGCGGCAGATTCTGGTGAATCTGGTCGGCAACGCGGTGAAGTTCACCGATCGTGGGGGGGTGACCATTCGGCTGGGGGTGGAGAACAACGCCCACCAATACCTGACCATCGAGGTGGAGGACACCGGCCCAGGCATCGCCTCAGAGGACCAGCCCCGATTGTTCGAACCCTTCGTGCAGTTGGGAGAGGAACTCCCGGGCAGCGGCACCGGCTTGGGGCTGAGCATCACCCGGCAATTCGTGCAGTTGATGGGGGGGCGCATCGCCGTGACCAGCACGCCGGGGCAGGGGGCGTGCTTCAAGGCCCAATTGCCGTTGGAGGCGACCGGCGAGGGCAGCCGTCAGATCATCAATCAAATGGCGCGGGGCGAGGTGATCGGCCTAGCCCCCGGCCAGCCCCCCTTGCGCATCCTGATTGCCGAGGATCAGCGCGACAACCAGCTGCTGCTGGCCCATCTGATGAACCGCATCGGGCTCGAAACCAAAATCGCCGAGGACGGGGCGCAATGCGTCGAATGGTTCAAAAGCTGGCACCCCGATCTGATCTGGATGGATCGGCGCATGCCGGTGATGGACGGGGTCGAGGCGACCCGGCGCATCCGCGCCTTGCCGGGGGGGGATCGGGTCAAGATCGTGGCGGTCACCGCCTCGGTGTTCAAAGAACAACAACCCGAGATCCTGGCGGCGCAGATGGACGGCCTGGTGGGCAAACCCTACCGCTTCAACGAGATCTACGACGCCCTGGCTCAACAGTTGAACATCGCGTACCGCTACCGCGAGGCGGAGTCCCTCAATACCCCCCCCGTTGTGGCGCCGACCCCGGACATGCTGGCGGGGCTCCCCGAGGCGCTACGTGAGCAACTGCGCCGGGCGCTGGAGCGGCTCGACAGCGTGGCGATCCACACCGCGATTGCCCAGGTCGCCACCCTCGACCCCGATTTGGGCCAAAACCTTGCCCGTTTGGCCGATGGCTTCGATTATCCCAGCATCTTGAACGCGCTGGCGGGGGAGCCGCACCACCCGCCGCACCACCCTTGAACCCAGGAAACCCATGACCCCGCAAGGCCTGATCCTCGCCGTGGACGACACCCCGGCCTCTTTGAAGTTGTTGACCGACATTCTTCACGGTGAAAGTTTCGAGGTCCGTTCGGCCATCGACGGGGCGCTGGCGCTGCACGCGGCCCAGTTGCAGCCGCCCGATCTGATTCTGCTCGACGCCAGCATGCCCAACATGGATGGCTTCGAGGTCTGCCGACAGCTCAAAGCCGACCCACGCACCCGAGACATCCCGATCATCTTCGTCAGCGCCCTGACCGACACCGCAGAGAAACTCAAAGGGTTCGAACTGGGGGCGGTCGATTACGTCACCAAGCCGTTCCAACGCGAAGAGCTGCTGGCCCGGGTGCGCAACCACCTGGAATTGCGGCGACTGCGCCAGCACCTTGAAGAGATGGTCGAGGAGCGCACCGAGTCGCTCCGGGCCAGCCAGGCCAAGCTCAAAGACAGCCTGTTCGAATCGATCACCGCCATCGCCGCCACCGTCGAGATGCGCGACCCCTACACCGCCGGACATCAGCGCCGGGTGGCGACCATCGCGGTCGCCATCGCCCAAGAGATGGGGCTCTCCGAGGAGTTGGCCGAGGGGCTGCATCTGGCGGGAAGCGTGCACGACGTGGGCAAAATTAAGATCCCTGCCGAGATCCTGACCAAGCCGGGCCGCCTGAGCCCCATCGAATACGACCTGATTAAGGAGCACCCCCAGGCCGGCCACGACATTCTCAAAGGAATCGACTTCCCCTGGCCGGTCGCCCGGATCGTTTTGCAGCACCACGAACGGCTCGACGGTTCTGGTTATCCACAGGGGCTTGCGGGGGGGGATATTCTGCTCGAAGCCCGGATTTTGGCGGTGGCCGACGTGATCGACGCCATGGCCTCGTTCCGTCCCTACCGGGCCAGCCTGGGGATCGAGTTCGCGCTCCAAGAGATCGAGCAGCAACGGGGAGTCCTGTTCGATCCCGTAGTGGTCGATAGCGCCCTGCGTCTGTTTCGGGGGCAGGGGTTCCACGTGCCGGAGTACCACGCCTGAGGTTGTTCGAACGCACCAAACAAAAAAGCCCGGCATCTGACGATGCCGGGCTTTTTTGTTTGGTGCGCGGTAGAGGATTCGAACCTCTGACCTTTGGCTTCGGAGGCCAACGCTCTATCCAGCTGAGCTAACCGCGCGAAAGGTGGTTTGAGCCACCCCCGTTTAGGGAGGGCGCGAACATTACGGAGCGGGGGGGGCAGCGTCAAGGCTGCCCGGTTCGAGCGGCCCCAATCATTCCCCGTTCTGAAACAACCCGGCTTCGCTTCGGCGACAGAGGTCGCCTCCCACAAGCCAAGGGGGGGTCGCCGGAGCTGGTTGGTTTGGTTTGGTGGGAGCGGACTTCTGTCCGCGAATGAAGAGGCAGCGCTGGTTCCCCAACCCCCTGCCCTTCTGAGGTACCCCCTGGGGGGACGCGCTGCGTCGAACCCTCCTTCCCACACACAAAAAGCGGCCACGACAGAGCGTGGCCCTCCAAAGAGCAACACCGCCCACGCTCCCCAAACTTGGGCTCGACCGAATCAACCCGGCTTCGCTTCGGCGACAGATGTCGCCTCCCACAGGCCAAGGGGGTCGCCGGAGCTGGTTGGTTTGGTTTGGTTTGGTGGGAGCGGACTTCTGTCCGCGAATGAAGAGGCAACCCATCCGCCCCAACCCCCGCCCTTCTGAGGTGCCCCCTGGAGGGACGCCCTGCATCGCGTCTACCATCCTTCCCACAAAAAAAAGAGGGCCACGACAGAGCGTGGCCCTCCAAAGAGCACTACCGACCGGGATCGCCCCCACAAGTTGCGGGGGGGGTGTGCGGCATCCGCCAACACACCCTTACATTATTAGTGGTGAGTTCCCTCTTGCTGGATCGCCGACAACCGCCACACCGGGCCGGTCTCGTGCGCACCACGCATGAAGGTCCAATGTTCGGCGAAGGTGTGGGGATCGCTGGAGCCTTCGATGCGGCGCCCTTGGCTGTCGCGGATTTCGTCGCGCAGCAGCCCCGAAAAACGAACCGTCACGAAGGCCTCGTCCCCCTCGCACCACGCCTGGACCGGCACCGCGTCGAGCTGTACCACCTCGATCAAATTCTTCAATCCGCGATCGCGCAGATCGTCGATCTCGGACTGAATCTCTTCGAGCAGACGGGGGTGAAGCAGCCGCACCAGCTCGGGGGTATCCCCTTCGGAATAGGCCTGTTGCAGATGGCCGAAGGCGGCCTTAGCCCCACTGAGGAAGGTGTGCTCGTTGAACTCGGGCATCAAAGCCCGCATCTCGCTCCAGGGGTCGATGGGGGCGCCGTTTTGCATCGGGGCGCCCCACTGCTCGGGGGAAGTTTGATGCTCGGGGAGCCAGCCGCGCATCTCGTGACGATCCCGTCCACCGGCGGGGGCCGACAGCGGCTGGGGCAGCTTGGCGCGGAACAGGCGGAAAAGGATGAAAGCGATCAGGCCGAAGATGACGATGTCGAACAGGTTGATCCCCTCGAAGGCGCCGCCGAAAAGCAGCGCGCCGAGCATGCCCCCCAGGGCCAGCCCACCCAGCATCCCCATCATGCCGCCACCCAGCATCCCCGCCTTGGCGCCGGGGGCACCCTGCGTTGCGCCCGGTTTGGGAGCTGCGGTTTGGGGACTCATCGGCAGCGCCTGGGGACTTTGTTGCGGTTTCACCGCCATGGTCGATTGACCGCCCCGATAGCCCATGGAGCCGCCCCGGCCCAATTTGGCAAGCGCCTCGCCCGCCTGAACAGTCAGAAACACCACCACGGTCAGTGCCACAAGGAATTTCTTGCTAGGTTGCATCGAGCCTCGACCTCTTAAGATCTAGGGAAGCGCCGATGGACTCGGCGCTTCCGCGCGACCCATGAAGGGGTCGCCAAAATCGGGAACGTCAGTGACTGGTTTTGCGCACGCAACAAAAACCACGTCGCCTCATGGCGACTACTCGTGGTTTTTGCGAAACGCCACTAAAAAAGGGCAGGAGGCCTTTAATCAGCGCTTCTTTAAGTGGTTCAAAAATCGCCCGGTCTCTGACGCGACAAACCGCCGGTGCCGGATAAGATACCACAAAACCCCCGATTCAACGGGGACTTCAAGGACTGTGGAGAAGACTGTATGACCCATACGAGGTTCCGTCTCGTCGCCCTATTCACCCTGTGCTGCGCCTTCATGGCCCCTATTGCCGCCCAGGCGGCCGCGGAATTCCCCCCCGGCGAGGAGCGCTGGACGGTGGTTACCCCCCACTTTCGCATCCATGCCCCCGACCGGTTAACCCTGGCGGCCAGCCAATTGGCCGACATCGCCGAGCGCTACTTCGACCCCATGGTCGCCAAGGCCCAGACCGCCCCCACGGCGGTCACCCACATCGTTTTGACCGACCACCTCGATCTGGTCAACGGCTACACCTCGGTGATTCCGTACCCCCGCATCGTCCTGTACCTCAAGCCCCAAACCAATCGCCACACCGACTGGCTCGAACACGTCTTCATCCACGAATTCGCCCATGTGCTCCACCTCGACCGGGCCGAGGAGGAGGTCGCTGGGCTGCGGAGTGCGTTTGGACGGATGCCGCTGCTTTTCCCCAATCAGCTGCAACCCCGCTGGATGTTGGAGGGGTACGCCACCTGGATGGAGACCGTAATGCGCGACGGCGATGGTCGCGGCTACGACCCCACCTACCAAGCTCTGATGCGGATTGCGGCCCGCGACGGGGCGCTACGCCCCTTGCACACCCTCAACGAAGCGCCACCCGACTACCCCTGGGGCGACGATTGGTACCGCTATGGGGTCGACTTCTGGCTCGATGTGGACCAACAAGCGCCGGGGACGGTGCAGTTCTGGCACCGCATTTTTTCGGGCCAGCTCATCCCGTTTCGCATCAACCACGCCGCCGAGGCGGCCACCGGCAAAGATGTCGCCACCCTTTGGCGCGACTGGCAGGGGCGGCTGACCGAGCAGGTCAAAGCGCTGCCCGATCCGGTCGAGCCCCCCAACACCACGGTTCTGGGACAGCGCAGCGATCAAAGGTTGTCGGGGCTGACCTGGTTCCAAGGGGAGGTGACCGCCTCGATCTACGACGGCCATTGGAACCCCGAGGTAGTACGCTGGCGTGCGGGGGATTGGCAGCGCTTGGCCCGCCTGAATGCCCCGGTACGCATCTCGGCCGACGGCGACCTGATCTGGACCGCCGACCTGCACCATGTCGACACCTTCCACCAGTTCGACACCCCCATGACCCTCGACCCGGACGGGCTCGAAACCTGGCAGGCAGGCGAGCATGTCGCCGATTTGGGGGCGGGATTCGGCGCCGTGGTGGGGGTGCGCCACCACCCCGAGCGGCACGATTTGGTCGCCCGCAAACCCGACGGCAGTTGGGGCATCGTGGTTTCGGGCTGTCTGGGGGAGTACTTCCGCCATCCGGTGCCGTTGCCGGACGGGCGAATCGCCCTGGCCCACTATCCGGCGGGGGGCCCTTGGGATTTGGCGATCTACGATCCCCACCGCGCCGCCTTCTTCCCCCTGACCCAAGACGAGGCGGGGGACGGCATGCCCGCTTTTGATGCGGTGGGGGGGCGGATTTACTGGATTTCCGAGCGCTCCGGACAGCCGCAGATCGATTCGATTCTGCCCGATGGTAGCGACCGGATCCGCCACACCGGGGTGATCGGCGCCGCCGCCTTCCCCTCCCCCTCTCCCGACGGGCAAACCTTGGCCTGGGGCGAGCTGACCCCCCACGGCTGGTCGGTACGCACCGCCCCCATCGCCACCCTGCCTCGGCTGCCCGAAGTCGACGAGGCGCCCAGCCCCATCGCCACCCACATCGAGCCGCCCCCCAAACCCGACTACGAAAGCCTGGTACGCCCCTACACCCCCTGGGAATCGCTGACCCCCACCTGGTGGCTGCCCAACCTCGCCTACTCCAATCTGGACGGCTGGGGGCTGGGGGCGCAGACCGCTGGCAATGACGCCGCTATGGAGTACAGCTACGCCGCCAGCCTGCTCGGCTACGGCTTGGACGGCCGACGTAAGCCACGGCTGCTCTGGTATCTGACCGGCATCATCGACCGCTGGTGGCCGACGATTTCGCTTGAAACCCAGCGCCAGTTCGATTTCGCGGCTCACGGCATCTCGGCCGCCCTCCCCATCGCCTGGGACGACTGGACCCTGTACGGGTTGGCCGGTTTTCGAGGGAGTAAAAATTCCTGGGAGGGATGGAATCGCTACCTGGCGGCGGGGCTGGCCCTCGACAGCCGCCGCCAGTTCTTGAGCGACCCCTATCCGGCGCGGGGGGGGTACCTCCGACTGTTCGCCGAGCGCACCGTGGGATGGTTGGGACCGCTGGATACCGGCACCCGGCTGACCGCCGAGGGGCGGGGCTTTTTGCGTCTGGACGCAGCCCCCGGTGGCCACCCCTGGGGGGTCTTTGGGGTGCAGCTGATGGGCAGCGATGTTCAGGGTCGTCCAGGGCGAATCGGTTTCGGGGGGGCGCAAAGCGCCGTGGCGGCGCTGGCCACCCCTTTAACCGTCACCACCCCCTCGGCCTTTTTGGGCGATCAGCAACCGCTGCGCGGCTACCCCCGCAACACCTTCTTGGTGAATCGCTTTTTTGTAAGCCGCGCCGAATGGCGCCTACCCCTGGCCAACACCCAATGGGGCAAATCGACCTGGCCGATTGCGGCTGGGCAGCTCTTTGGCAGCGTGGCGGTCGACCATTTGCAGGGGGATTTGGGGCAAAAGGGGACGGGGGTGGCGCTGGAACTGGGACTGACCTCGACCCTGGCCTACTGGGTGCCGACCACCTTTCACCTGGGGGTGGCGCGGGGGTTGCGGGGGCCGGCTGCAATAACCGAGTACTACTTGAGGATGGGACAGATTTTTTAAGGACGAGGTGGGGGCCAAGGCGAAGGGTGGGATGGGGCACGCCTCCTCACCACCCCATGGAGTGGTTGTCCCAACCGGTTCTTTAGATGGTGCGCTTCAGCTTCGCTTCGGCGACAGAAGTCGCCTCCCATAGGCGAAGGGGGGGGTTGTAGGAGCGCCGCCCTCGGCGCGATTGAACCGGCAACTCGGTTCATTGGGGCTCAAACGACCCGCCGAAGCCTGTGGGGGTGGACTTCTGTCCGCGAATAAAGAGGCAACGCTGGTCCCACACCCCTGCCCCCACCATGTGCCCCCTGGAGGGACGCGCTCCGTCGCGTCCGCCTTTCGTTGGTTGAAGGAAAACGGCCACGCCGGAGCACGCCTCTCCAAAGAGCAACACCGACCACCGCCGCCCCAACCTGGGCTCGACCGCAGCAACCCAGCTTCGCTTCGGCGACAGAAGTCGCCTCCCACAGGCCGCAGTGATGCATCAAGACTTCACCGGTATCGATCCGCTTGTGGGAGGGGCCTCCTCACCTCGATCTGACGGGCAACCCGCGACCCCCTACCTCCACCGCGTCAGTCTCGGAGGTGCCTCCGCGAAACGACCCAAATCCACCCCAACCTCACCGTCGCCCCCAAAACCCCCACCAAGGCGGCAACCGCCAACCCCCACTTCACCGTCGTCACCCACCCCGCCGCCGCAGCCAACCCCGGCGCAAACACCGCCCCCTCGCCCAGCAGGGGGGCCAACATCAGGTTTTCGCTCAGGTCGGCTAGGGCGACCGCCAAAGGCAGCAGCGCCAACCAGCGCCACCGCCCGACGGTCAGACGGCGCAGCAGCAACGCAAGCCCAGCCCCGTAGAGCGCCATGAAGACGAAATCGAGGCATTGAAACTGCCGGTAGGCGGCGCGCCCCGCCACCCCGTAGGCATCGAGCGCCGTCCTAACCTCTTGCGCGTCGTAGTGCCAGCGGGTGTCGAGCAGCTCGGTGGCAGGGTGGCTCTGGGCTTCCACCGCTGCGACACTGCCGGGCAGATGCGACTGGTTGAAATAGAGGTCGATCCCCGCCGCGCCCAGCAGCAACGCGGCAATAACGGGCCAAACGGCCAGACGATCCCAAAACCGCAGCATCAACGCCCCCTCTCCGGCAGCAGATCCAACGCTTGCAACGCCCCCCGCAGCGCCTCCCGCAAGGGGGTGTGCGGCACCTCTGCGAGCAACCCGTCCAGCCTTCGACCCTCCAGCTGGTGCGGACGCTGCCATAAATAGCGCATTTCAAAAATCGCCCGGAGCATAGGGGCAAAGGGGGTCGCCAGCCGCATCAAACCCCAGGGCATCCCCCCCCGCCTCACGCGGCGGCCCACCACCCCCTCGATCCCCAGGAGTAGCTCCTCGCCGGTGACCCCATAGCCGGGAAAATGGAGCCGACTCGCCCCACTCAACCGCTCCCGCGCCTCGGCGACCCCCACGAAAGTTTCGGCTAAATCAGGCAAATAGGCCCAAGCATGCACCCGGTTCAGCGGGCCGGGATAGACCACCTTGCCCTTGGCCAAATCCTTGACGATCGCCAGATCGAACCAGCTCCCTCGACCCGCCCCGCCGAAGAAATCGCCCGCCCGGATCGTCGCACTGACCAGCCCCTGCTGAGCCGCCTCCTGCAGGCGACGCTCGATGGCGACCCGAATTCGCCCCTTGGCGGTGTTGGCGCCGTCGTCGGCAAAAGAGGTCGTTTCGTCCAACATCTCGGGCAGTTCGGGACCAAAGTTGTAGACGTTGCCGGGGTAGAGCAGCACCGCCCCTGCGGCGCTTGCCACCGCGATTCCCTGCTCGGCCAGGGGGAGCGCCTCGGTTTCCCAGGCGGTGTAGAGGGGGTTCAGGGCGTTGACCACCACCTGCACCCCTTGGGCCGCCGCCATCGTCATGTTGCTGTCGAGGGCGTCGCAAAGCACCTCCTCCACCCCCGCCGGCCACCCCC
>MNWR01000108.1 GCA_001872725.1 Proteobacteria bacterium CG1_02_64_396
TACCTCCCAACCCTGCCCTTTCACCCGGCGGGTGAATCCAATAACGGGCATTAGCTCTTGTGGATCAAGAGTTTACATGAAAATGGACACGGATTCAGGCTTAAGCCAGAACTCATGTTCTACGAAAGAATTAATAACTTTTTGATTGATATCAATTGACACGTTCACGAATGCCAACAAATATTTATTTCCCACATCAGAAATAGAGCGTTTCATATATCATCATCCCCTTAATATAAAAAGGCGGGGTCGCCCCCGCCTTTTTGATTCAACTTACCGTTTCCCCTTCAACTGCCCCACATCCCTGACCCCACCCCGCGCCGCCGAGGTGGTCATGGCGGCGTAGGCTTGCAGGGCGGGTGAGACCTTGCGCTCCCGGGGGCCGGGGTGGTAGGCCTCAATCCCCTTGGCCTCCTCCGCTTGCCGCCGGGTGGCCAGCTCCTCGTCGCTCTCCGCCACCCGCAGAACCCGACCCGGGATGTCGATCTCGATGGTGTCCCCTTCGCAAATCAAGGCAATCGCCCCACCCTCGGCCGCCTCGGGGGAGACGTGGCCGATGGAGAGGCCCGAGGTGCCGCCCGAGAAACGGCCATCGGTAATCAAGGCGCAGGCCTTGCCCAGGTGTTTGGATTTCAAATAGCTGGTGGGGTAGAGCATCTCTTGCATACCGGGGCCGCCGCGCGGCCCTTCGTAGCGGATCACCACCACATCGCCCGCCTTGATCTCGTCCCCCAAAATCGCCGCCACGGCTGCGTCCTGGCTGTGAAACACCCGCGCCGGGCCGCTGAACTTCCAGATCGACGCGTCCACCCCGGCGGTCTTCACCACGCAGCCATCGAGCGCGATGTTGCCGTAGAGGACCGCCAGGCCACCCTCCTTGGAATAGGCGTGGGCGGCGTCGCGGATGCAGCCGTTTTCGCGGTCCAGGTCGAGGCTGAGGTAACGCTGACTGGTCGAGAAAGGCTCGATGGTTGCCACATTGCCGGGGGCCGCTTTGTAGAGCTTCTTGGCCTCGTCGCTCACGGTCGGGCTCATTACATCCCAGGCGGCGATCTGCTCAGCCTGGGTCAGTCCGCTGGCGGTCCCTGCTTCACCGTTGAGCAGTCCGGCGCGGTACAGCTCGCCCAGAATGGCGACGATGCCGCCGGCCCGGTGCACATCCTCCATGTGGTACTTCTGGGTCGCCGGGGCGACCTTGCACAGGTTGGGCACCCGGCGCGACAGCCGGTCGATCTCGGCCATGTCGAACGCGGTCACCCCCGCCTCCTGGGCGATGGCCAGCAGGTGCAGGATCGTGTTGGTCGAGCCCCCCATGGCGATGTCGAGGCTCATGGCGTTGCGAAAGGCGTCGAGGGTGGCGATGGCGCGGGGCAACACCGAGGCGTCATCCCCCTCGTAGTAGCCCTTGGTCATCGCCACGATGCGCCGGGCGGCGGCCAGAAACAGCTCTTTGCGATCAAGGTGGGTGGCGACCAGCGTACCGTTGCCGGGCAGGGCCAAGCCGATTGCCTCGGCCAGGCAGTTCATCGAGTTGGCGGTGAACATCCCCGAACACGATCCGCAGGTGGGGCAGGCGGAGCGTTCGATCAGCTCGACCGTCGCGTCGCTCACCGAGCTGTCGGCCGCCATTACCATGGCGTCGACCAGATCGAGGTGGAGTTCATCCCCCTCGACCACCGCCTTACCGGCCTCCATCGGGCCGCCCGAGACGAAGATGGTCGGAATGTTCAGCCGCATGGCGGCGATCATCATGCCGGGGGTGATCTTGTCGCAGTTCGAGATGCAGATCAGGGCGTCGGCGCAGTGGGCGTTGACCATGTACTCCACCGAATCGGCGATCAGCTCGCGGCTGGGCAGGCTGTAGAGCATGCCGTCGTGCCCCATGGCGATGCCGTCGTCGATGGCGATGGTGTTGAACTCCTTGGCCACCCCCCCGGCTTGCTCGATCTCGCGGGCCACCATCTGCCCCAGGCCTTTGAGGTGGACATGGCCGGGGACGAACTGGGTGAAGGAGTTGGCGATGGCGATGATCGGCTTGCCGAAGTCCTCCTCCTTGGTGCCGGTGGCGCGCCAAAGGGCGCGGGCGCCGGCCATGTTGCGGCCTTCGGTCGAGGTGGCGCTGCGGTAACGGGGCATGGGGGACTCCTGGGTCTTATGAGGGTAAAACAATAGGTTCTATAGGACGGATGCGACCTATAGAACCTATGAAAACCGGTCGCCGGAAACCGAATCGGTTTTGTAGGAGGCGTCCCTGACGCCGAACAAGGTTTCTTCGCGGTCGGGGACCGCTCCCACAGGCAAAAGAGCTTTCGCCCCGGTTATTTGCGACCCGTCACCATCGCCTCGATCCGCATCCGCAAGGAATTCAAGCGGATGAAGCCCTCGGCATCCTTCTGGTTGTAGGCCCCGGCGTCGTCCTCGAAGGTCGAGATTTGGGGATTGAACAGGGTTTTGTCGGATTTGCGACCGACGACGACGACGTTGCCCTTGTAGAGCTTGAGGCGGACGGTACCGCAAACGTTGACCTGGGAAGCATCGATGGCGGCCTGCAACATGCGGCGCTCGGGGCTGAACCAGTAGCCGTTGTAGATCAAGGCGGCGTAGCGGGGCATCAACTCGTCTTTGAGGTGGGCCACCTCGCGGTCGAGGGTGATCGATTCGATGGCGCGGTGGGCTACCGAGAGGATCGTCCCGCCGGGGGTCTCGTAGACGCCGCGCGACTTCATGCCGACGTAGCGGTTTTCGACCAGATCGAGCCGTCCGATGCCGTTGGCGCCGCCGAGCTCGTTGAGCTTGGTCAGCAGGGTGGCGGGGGTGAGTTGATGTCCGTCGATGGCGACCGGATCGCCCCCCTCGAAGTCGATCTCGATGTAGGTCGCCTTGTCGGGGGCCTGCTCGGGCGACACCGACAGGCGGAACATCTCTTCGTCGGGCTCGACCCAGGGGTCTTCGAGCACCTTGCCCTCATAGGAGATGTGCAGCAGGTTGGCGTCCATCGAGTAGGGGGACTCGCCCCGTTTGCCGCGTGGTACCGGGATGCCGTGTTTCTCGGCGTAGGCGATCAGCTTGTCGCGGGAGTTCAGATCCCATTCGCGCCAGGGGGCGATGACCCGGATGGCGGGGTTGAATGCGTAGTAGCCCAGCTCGAAACGGACCTGATCGTTCCCCTTGCCGGTGGCGCCGTGGGAAACCGCGTCGGCCCCGGTCTTGGCAGCGATCTCCATCTGCTTCTTGGCGATCAGGGGGCGGGCGATGGAGGTGCCGAGCAGGTAAACCCCCTCGTACTGCGCGTTGGCCCGGAACATCGGGAAGATGTAGTCGCGGGTGAACTCCTCGCGCAGATCCTCGATGAAGATCTCCTTGACCCCGAACTGCTGGGCCTTGGCCCGCGCCGGTTCCAGCTCCTCACCCTGGCCCAGGTCGGCGGTGAAGGTCACCACCTCGCAGCCATACTCGTCCTGGAGCCATTTAAGAATGATGGAGGTATCCAAACCGCCGGAATAGGCGAGGACCGCCTTTTTAACTTGGGCGCGAGACATGCGGGCAACCCCTTTCGAAAACAGAAAAAATGCCCCGGATGGGGCGAAACGGTGCGAAAAAAAGCCCGGATTTCGGGCGGAGGCAATGTTGCCAGATCACAGCCCCGCCACCAACCGCTGCGCTAGGGTTCGGCTCAAGGCGAACTTTTATTGGAGTTCCGGTCTTTACTTAAAGTAGATAATCCTTGACGCTCTGTAAGTGCTTGTTAAATCATACAACCATGTTCACCAAAAACCCCCACATCGCCCGCCTTCTTGGCGGGTTTTTGGCCCTAGTGCTGTTGAGCGGCGCCGCGCAAGGCGCCGCGATGGGCAAGTTGACCGGTTTGCGGCTCGATACCGGCACCAGCACCATCACCCTGGTGGCCCAGGGCAGCGATCTGCCCACGATCAAACCCTTCGTTTTGAAGAGTCCCGACCGGATCGTCATCGATTTGCCCGCCACCGAACTCAACTGCGACCTGCCCGAGGTTTCGGGGTTTGTACGCAGCATCCGGGCGGGTCACCCCAACCGGCAAACCCTACGTTTGGTGCTCGATCTCGAAGCCCCCTGCACCGTAAAGTCGTTCCCCCAGGGTGATGCCTGGAAGGTGCAGATCATCCCCCCCAAGGGGCAGCGGCATAACCCGACGTGGGGTAAGCCGGTGGTGGTGGTCGATGCGGGGCATGGGGGCAAGGATCCCGGCGCTATCGGTCCGGGCGGCACCATGGAAAAAGAGGTCACCCTCGCCATCGCCTTGAAGTTGGCCAGGCGACTTGAGGCTCTGGGGGCGCGGGTGGTGTTGACCCGCGATCACGACACCTTCATTAAGCTCAAGAGCCGGGTGCAGATTGCCCAAGAGGCTCACGCCGATCTGTTCATCAGCATTCACGCCGACGCCCTTGAGGACCACCGGGTGACCGGCGCCTCGGTTTATTGCCTGTCTGAGCGCGGTGCCTCCGACAAGGCGGCGGCGGTGCTGGCCGAGCGGGAGAACGCCGCCGACGAGATCGGTGGGGTTGTCTTCAGCCAAGAGGCGGCGCCGGTCGCGGCGATCCTGCTCGACCTGATGCAGCGCGACACCATCAACAACTCCCTCGGTTTTGCCAAACGGGTGATCGCCGGGCTTGACGCGGTCACCGGCAACCATGCCGATGCCCCCAAACAGGCGGGCTTTGCGGTCCTCAAGGCCCCCGCCATCCCCTCGGTATTGGTCGAGGTCGATTACATCAGCAACCGCGCCATGGAAAGGAAGCTGGCCAGCCGTGAGTACCAAACCAAGTTGGCCGACGCCATTGCCCGCGCCACCCTGACCCAGATCGCCGCCATGCGTCCGGCCTGGCAGGGGGATGGGGAGCAGGTCGCCACCGCAGGCGGCGATCCCATGACCAAGCTGATCGCCGGACAACGCTAAACCCAATCCCCCTTCGTGGTTGACCGTCAATTCCCCCTTCCCTAGGATTCGCGCCCGTTTTTCAGCGGAGCGTGCCAACGTAGCTCAGTCGGTAGAGCAGCTCACTCGTAATGAGCAGGTCACCGGTTCGATTCCGGTCGTTGGCTCCAGAAATCACAAGGCCCCTCAATGGCTTGCGCTGTTGAGGGGCCTTTGTGTTTTGGGGCTGGCCAACCAGGGGCCTCTATCCCCCCCTGTTTTTGGCCTCAATCCGGGCCTGCCACCGTTTGAGCTCCTCGATCAGATGCTGCTTTTGGGCCGGACGGCAGAGGGTCAGATCGTCCACCCCGGTCATCCGCCGCACCCAGCCATTCAGGGCGCGGCGGTCGCCGTGGCGGATCGCCCCCATCCGGTAGAGCCCCCCCCACAACGCCAGAATCAGTCGATCCTGGGCGCTTTCGCCGTTATCCCGAACCTGCCGGGGGAGTCCAGGACGCCAACCCAAGCGGCGCAGCAGCCGCAGCACCCGCATCCGCCCCGGCCCATCCAGGTCGGCTGCTGAGCCGCTCGGGGCGCCCCCCTCGATGGCGATAATCCCCCGGTAGACCGCGTCATCCAAATCGAGCTCTTTCTTGGCGATATGAATCTTGGCCAAGTCGCGGCGGCGGATTTCGTCGGTCACGGTGATTCGTCCTCTTGATTCTTGGGCGCGCTCTTGAAAGGGTTACGCATCGGCCCCCACGGCCCTCCTAACACCAGCGAGACCATCATGAACAAAACCGTCGGTATCGTCCTGCTCGTCGTCGGCACCCTTTTGGTCGGTTACGGCTACAACCAGTCGCAATCTCTGCTGGGGCAGACCGCCGCTCTGATTTCGGGCTCCCCCTCCAACGAGGTGATGTATTACTACATCGGCGGTGGCATCTGCGCCTTGCTCGGGTTGGTCGGGGTGTTCAAAAGCAAGTAATTCTCAAAAGGATGGACCGAGGTGCTGCGGCGGGCCGCACCTCGGTGGTATCCTCCCGCCCCATGTCAGCCACCCCCCCCATCGACATCGCCGCGACCCTGGCCCCCGCCCTCAAGATTCTGCATTCCGTCTTCGGCTACGAGTCGTTTCGACCGCCCCAAGACGAGGTGATCGCCCATCTCATTCAGGGGGGCGACGCCCTGGTGTTGGTGCCGACCGGGGGGGGTAAGTCGCTGTGTTATCAGATTCCCGCCATGGTGCGCTCGGGGGTCGGCATTGTCGTTTCCCCCTTGATCGCCCTGATGCAAGACCAGGTCGCCGCCCTGCGCCAAGCGGGGGTGAAGTCGGCCTTTCTCAACTCGACCCTCGGCGGCCAGGAGTCGTGGGCGGTGGAGCAGGCGCTGCTGGCGGGCGATCTCGATCTGCTCTATGTCGCCCCCGAGCGGCTGATGACCCCCCGTTTTTTGAGTCTGCTTGAACAGGCCCCCATCGCCCTGTTCGCCATCGACGAGGCCCACTGCGTCTCGCAATGGGGGCACGACTTCCGCCCCGAATATATGCAGCTGTCGATCCTGCATGAGCGCTTCCCCGCCATCCCCCGTATTGCTCTGACCGCCACCGCCGACGAGCCGACCCGCAAAGAGATTGCCCAGCGTTTGGGGCTGGAATCGGCTGCCGCCTTCGTGCGCGGTTTCGATCGTCCCAACATCCGCTACCGCATCACCCCCAAAGACAACGGGCGCGAGCAGCTGCTGCGTTTTATTCGGGCCGAACACGAAGGGGATGCTGGGATCGTCTATTGCCTGTCGCGCAAGAAGGTCGAAGAGACCGCCCAATGGTTGACCGACAAGGGGCTCAAGGCGCTGCCCTACCATGCCGGGCTCCCCGCCGACATGCGGGCTCACCACCAGAACCGCTTCTTACGCGAGGAGGGGGTGATCGTGGTGGCGACCATCGCCTTCGGCATGGGGATCGACAAACCCAACGTCCGCTTCGTCGCCCACCTCGATCTGCCCAAAAGCCTGGAGTCCTACTATCAAGAGACCGGACGGGCCGGGCGCGACGGCCTGCCCGCCTCGGCCTGGATGGCCTACGGGCTGCAAGATGTGGTGACCCTAAAGCAGATGATCGAATCCTCCGATTCGGGGGAGGAGCGCAAGAGGGTGGAGCGGCACAAGCTGGAGGCGATGCTGGGGCTGTGCGAGGTGACATCCTGCCGCCGTCAGGCGCTGCTGGCCTATTTCGGCGACCGGATGGCCGACAAGTGTGGCAATTGCGACACCTGCCTGGAGCCGGTGGCGACCTGGGACGGCACCGAGGTGGCGCAAAAGGGGCTTTCGGCGGTCTACCGCACCGGCCAACGCTTCGGGGCATCCCACGTCATCGACGTGTTGCGGGGCAAAGAGACCACCAAGATGAAGGAGTTCGGTCACCAACAGCTGACCACTTTCGGCATCGGCAAAGATCTCGACGAGGCGCAGTGGCGTTCGGTGTTTCGGCAATTGGTGGCGCGGGGGTTTCTGGCGGTCGACATCGAGGGGTACGGAGCTTTCAAACTCACCCACGCTGCCCGCCCTTTGCTCAAAGGGGAGCAGCGGATTCAACTGCGCCGCGATCCCCCGAAAACCTCACGGAGTGGCAAGGATCGCCCCAGCACCCGCAAACACCGCTTCATCGACCTGGCCGACGAATTGCTCTGGGACGAGCTACGGGCCAAACGTAAAGCGCTGGCCGAGGAACAAGGGATCCCCCCCTACGTCATCTTCCATGACGCCACCTTGATGGAGATGGTCGAAGCCAAGCCGCACACCCTGGATGAGATGAGCGAGATTACCGGGATCGGCGAGCGCAAGCTGGAGCTGTATGGGCGGGCGTTTTTGCAGGTGATTCTGGGGGCGCAGGGGTAATCCCCCGAAGTTGCGTTGCTGCGTTGCGCGGTAGGTCGATCAGCGCCCCTTCTTCAACCCCTTTTTCGCCGTATGAAGGAAGCGCCCGAAGGTTTTGTCTTTTTCGCGACGTTGGGCGAACGACAGGTCGTTGAACGCCGATTCCTGCTTGAGCTTCATGTAGTTGCGCAGGTGCTCGGGGTCGATCTCCCCCGACGCCAGGGCGCGGGCGACCGCGCAGCCAGGCTCCCCGGCGTGGTGGCAATCGCTGAAGCGGCACTGGGCCGCCCAGGTTTCGATGTCGTGGAACCCCTGTTCGATCCCTTGGCTGGCGCCGAGAAGCCCCAATTCCCTCATGCCGGGGGTGTCGATCAACAAGGCGCCGTTGCGCAGTTGCACCAAATGGCGACGCACGGTGGTGTGGCGACCCTCACCCGTGGCGCTGACCGGTTGGGTTTCGAGTTCGGCCCCCGCGATCAAATGGTTGATGAGGGTGGTTTTGCCCACCCCCGATGAGCCGACCAGGCAGTAGGTTTTGCCCGGCGCCATAAGGTCTCGAACCGCCTCGACCCCCTCGCCGGTGAGTGCGCTCAAGGTGAGGATCGCAGCCCCAATCGCCATGGCGCGGACCGTGTCGATCAGGTGGGGGAGGGTATCGGGGGGAAGCAAATCGGTTTTGCTCAAGAGCACCGTCGGGGCAATCCCCCCCTCGTAAGCCATGACGAGGTAGCGTTCAAGGCGGCGGGGGTTGAAGTCGTACTGGCAGGACTGAACGATCAACACCCCGTCCAGATTGGCCCCGATCATCTGAAAATCGACGGTTTTGCCCACCGCCTTGCGCCGCAAAGAGCTGCGTCGGGGGAGGATGTCATGCAAGGTCGCGGGGTTTCCGGGGCCGTGATCCTCCAGGCAGACCCAATCCCCCACACAAGGTAGATCGAGGCTTGAATTGCTGGTGAAGCGATACCTGCCGCTCAGGACTGCAAAACGCTGTCCCGCTTCGCTCTGGACGGTGGCCCGGTCCCGGTCGACCACGATGACCCGGGCGGGGATTAGGCCGGGTTGGCAATGACGTGCGAAGAGCTGCTCCCACTGAACGTCCCAACCGATGTCGCTTAGGTTGTACATGGCGCCTGGGCACTGTGGGATGTCATGGCCTACCCCCCCAACGTTGTGGATTAAATGGTCCGAATCTCCACCTCGAACACCCCCCCGATGACGGTGTATTCGTCCTCCCCCTTGAGCATCCCCGGCAACAACTTGTTGAAGAAGAAGATCTTCGCCAACGGCACCTGCGCCGTGAGGATGTAATCGCCGAATTCGTCGGCCCGTTCCCGGGTATCGGTGAAGGAATTCAGGCTGTTGAGTACCACGACCCGGTACCCCCCCTTCTCTTTGGCGAGCACCTCGTGCTGATCGACCCGGTTGACACCGCGATACAGGGTCAGATGGGTTGTTCCGGGTAGCCGCCGCCCCAGCTCGTATTGTCCGAAGGTGTACAAAAGATCGAGCTGCGCCTCTAAGGCGTTGGTGTTGTAGAGCCCCCGGGTGCGTTCTTCCATGTAGCGGCGGTAGGCGTTGTCGTCGGGGGAGGGGATCGGGGTTTTGTGGTAGCGGGGGATCAACCCGAAACGCGATTCGACCCACCCTTTGAGTACCGCCCCCTCCCGGCCGTCGCTGTCGAACGACCACCCCCGCACTGTGCGCAGGTAGTCGGCCTTGGCCCGGCTCTTCTTCATCCCCTTCTCGAACCCCGCCCGCTCCAAGTCGTGCAGCGCAAAGTGAACATCCATGTAGTCGAGGAATTGCTGCGCCCGCTCCTGAACCGTCTCCAACCTTTCGAGGCGGCGGAAGAGATCGGCGTGGGTTTCGGCGACCCCGTCGATCTCAAGCGGGGCCGGATGCCGTTGATAGGTCAGGCTGCCCAGGATCGCAGGGGGGAGATTGCAACGGTTGAAAGGCAGACGGGCTTCGGGTGGAAGGGGGGGATGCCGGGGTGTCGGGGTCGTGTCGGCAACCTTACAAGGGGAAATGTCTTGTCGCATTGAACACTGGACCAAACGGCGGGTATGGACCAAAAAAACCAACAAAAACAAAGACTAATTCATGTTGGCACGGGCGCTGCTCAAGGGGTTGGCGTAAGCGGTATCGACCATTCCCGGGGCCGCTGTTCGAACAACCGGGCAATCGTAAGCGCACAGGCGCTTCAACGCACCGTTCGAACACGCCCCCCATCGTTCAAGCCCTCATCGGGAGGAAACAGCCATGCGTCAATGCGCCATTTACGGAAAAGGTGGTATCGGTAAGTCCACCACCACCCAGAACCTCGTCGCCGCCCTCGCTGAGATGGGCAACAAGGTGATGATCGTCGGTTGCGATCCCAAGGCCGACTCCACCCGTTTGATCCTGCACTCCAAGGCCCAGAACACCGTGATGGAGATGGCTGCCGAGGCCGGTACCGTCGAGGACCTGGAGCTCGAAGACGTCATGCAGGTCGGCTACGGCGACGTGCGCTGCGTCGAGTCGGGCGGTCCCGAGCCGGGGGTCGGCTGCGCCGGTCGTGGCGTGATCACCGCCATCAACTTCTTGGAAGAGGAGGGCGCCTACGAGGGCGGCCTGGACTTCGTGTTCTACGACGTGCTGGGCGACGTGGTGTGCGGTGGGTTCGCCATGCCGATTCGTGAAAACAAGGCCCAAGAGATCTACATCGTTTGCTCCGGCGAGATGATGGCGATGTACGCCGCCAACAACATCTCCAAGGGGATCGTGAAGTACGCCAACTCCGGCGGGGTCCGTTTGGCTGGCCTGATTTGCAACAGCCGCAACACCGACCGCGAAGATGAGTTGATCATGGCCCTGGCCGCCAAACTCGGCACCCAGATGATCCACTTCGTCCCCCGCGACAACGTGGTGCAACGCGCCGAAATCCGCCGCATGACCGTCATCGAATACGACCCGACCGCCAAACAGGCCGACGAATACCGCGCCCTGGCCCAGAAGATGGTCGCCAACAAGATGTTTGTGGTGCCCACCCCCCTGACCATGGACGAACTCGAAGATCTGCTGATGGAGTTCGGTCTGATGGATGAAGAGGACGAAAGCATCATCGGCAAAGCCGCAGCAGAGTTGTGATCGTCCGCTTCGGCAAGTAGAGGTCCGGGGGTGGGAGACCCCGCCCCCGGATCGATACCGAAGGAGGTGCCCGAGGGCGACGAATTATCGCGCCGGGGGCGACGCTCCAACACGTTTTCTCCATTCCATGAGGCGTTCGTCCACGCATGAGTGGCGCGCCCGTCAGGAGGTTGCCATGTCCAGCATGTCCCGCGCCGAGACCGAAGCCCTGATCCAAGAGGTGCTTGAGGTCTATCCCGCCAAAGCCAAGAAAGACCGCGCTAAGCATTTGACGGTCAACGACTCCTCGCTTGAGAAGTCCAACAAGTGCATCACCTCGAACAAAAAGTCGCTGCCCGGTGTGATGACCATCCGTGGTTGCGCCTACGCCGGTTCCAAGGGTGTGGTGTGGGGTCCCATCAAGGACATGATCCACATTTCCCACGGCCCGGTCGGTTGCGGCCAGTACTCCCGCGCCGGTCGTCGCAATTACTACGTCGGCACCACCGGGGTGAACGTCTTCGGCACGATGAACTTCACCTCCGACTTCCAAGAAAAAGACATCGTCTTCGGCGGCGACAAGAAACTGACCAAGCTGATCCAAGAGGTCGAGCAACTCTTCCCCTTGCACAAAGGGATCTCGGTGCAGTCCGAGTGCCCCATTGGGCTGATCGGCGACGACATCGAAGCGGTGGCCAAGAAGACCGCTGCCGAGCTCGAAAAGCCGGTTGTGCCGGTGCGCTGCGAAGGGTTCCGTGGCGTGTCGCAGTCGCTGGGTCACCACATCGCCAACGACGCCGTGCGCGATTGGGTGCTGGGCAACCGTGACGACCAAGCGTTCGAATCGACCCCTTACGACATCGCGATTTTGGGCGACTACAACATCGGCGGCGACGCCTGGTCGAGCCGGATCCTGCTCGAAGAGATGGGTCTGCGGGTCGTGGCGCAGTGGTCGGGCGACGGCACCATCGCCGAGATGGAAAACACCCCCAAGGTGAAGCTCAACGTCCTGCACTGCTACCGCTCGATGAACTACATCTCCCGTCACATGGAAGAGAAATACGGGATTCCATGGATGGAGTACAACTTCTTCGGCCCCAGCAAAACCGCCGAGAGTCTGCGCAAGATCGCCAGCTTCTTCGACGAGACCATCCAGGCCAACGCCGAGAAGGTGATCGAGAAGTACAAAGCGATGACCGACGCCGTGATCGCCAAGTACCGCCCCCGTCTCGAAGGCAAGAAGGTGATGCTCTACGTCGGAGGCCTGCGCCCCCGTCACGTCATCGGTGCCTACGAAGATCTGGGTATGGAGGTGGTCGGGACCGGTTACGAGTTCGCCCATAACGACGACTACGACCGGACCATCAAAGAGATGGGCGACGCCACCTTGATCTACGACGACGTCACCGGCTTTGAATTCGAAGAGTTCGTCAAGAAGGTCAAGCCCGACCTGATCGGCTCGGGGATCAAAGAGAAGTACATCTTCCAGAAGATGGGCATCCCCTTCCGTCAGATGCACTCCTGGGATTACTCCGGTCCGTACCACGGTTACGACGGCTTTGCCATCTTCGCCAAAGACATGGACCTGACCTTGAACAACCCCTGCTGGGGCAAGCTCAAGGCCCCCTGGAAGAAGTCCGAGGAAGAGACCGGCGCCGAAGTCGCCAGCGCTTAAAGCACCGAAAAAAACGTGTAGGAGCGCCGCCCCGGCGCTATGCCCTCCCTTCAAGGGGGCAAAAAGCACCGGGCCGGGGCGGCCCTCCCGCAAAGCCCTCAAGTTTTCTCTTGTTTCCCGTTGTCCACGCATGAGTGGCGCGGGAAGGAGGCCGTCATGCAAAACGCCGAGAAGATCAAACCGTCGTATCCCCTGTTCCGGGATGCCGAATACGTCGACATGCTCGCTAAGAAGCAGGAGCAGTTCGAAGAGAAGGTGGACGCCGCCAAGATCCAAGAGGTCTTCGAGTGGACCACCACCACCGAGTACCAGACCCTGAACTTCGCTCGCGAAGCGTTGACCGTGAACCCGGCCAAGGCCTGTCAGCCCCTGGGCGCCGTCCTTTGCGCCCTGGGTTTTGAGAAGACCCTGCCCTACGTGCACGGCTCCCAGGGCTGCGTGGCCTACTTCCGCTCCTATTTCAACCGTCATTTCAAAGAGCCGGTCGCCTGTGTGTCGGACTCCATGACCGAAGATGCGGCGGTGTTCGGCGGCCAGAAAAACATGATGGACGGTCTTGAGAACGCCAAGGCGCTCTACAAGCCTGAGATGATTGCCGTTTCGACCACCTGCATGGCCGAGGTGATCGGCGACGACTTGAACGCCTTCATCACCAACTCCAAGAAGGCTGGGCACATTCCCCAGGAATTCCCCACCCCCTTCGCCCACACCCCGAGCTTCGTCGGCAGCCACACCACCGGCTGGGACAACATGTTCGAGGGGATCGCCCGCTACTTCACCCTCAACACCATGGAGGGCAAAGAGGTCGGCAGCAACGGCAAGATCAACATCGTTCCCGGCTTTGAGACCTACCTGGGCAACTACCGGGTGATGAAGCGGATGATGGACGAAATGGGCGTCGGTTTGTCTCTGCTCAGCGATCCCTCCGAGGTGCTCGACACCCCCGCCGACGGCTCTTTCCGTATGTACGAAGGCGGCACCTCGCTCGACGAAATCAAGGATGCCCCCAACGGGATCGACACCCTGTTCTTGCAGCCCTGGCAGTCGGATAAGTCTAAGAAATACGTCCAGAACACCTGGAAGCACGAAGCTACCGCCATTTCCATCCCGATGGGGCTGGAGGCGACCGATGAGTTCTTGATGGCGGTTTCCAAGCTGACCGGCAAGGAGATCCCCGCTTCGCTCGAAAAAGAGCGCGGTCGTCTGGTCGATATGCTGACCGACTCCCACGCCTGGCTGCACGGTAAGAAGTTCGCCGTCTACGGCGACCCCGACTTCGTGATGGGGATGACCAAGTTCCTGCTCGAAGTGGGCGCCGAGCCGACCGACGTGCTGGCCAACAACGGCAACAAGCGTTGGGCGAAAGCGATGAAGGCGATTTTGGATGCCTCCCCCTTCGGGAAAGAGACCCAGGTCCATGTCGGCAAGGATCTCTGGCATTTCCGTAGCCTGATGTTCACCAACAAGCCCGATTTCATGATTGGCAACAGCTACGGCAAATTCATCCAGCGCGACACGCTGTACAAGGGCAAGGCGTTCGAAGTGCCCCTGATTCGCCTGGGCTTCCCGATTTTCGATCATCACCACCTGCACCGGCAGACCACCCTCGGTTACGAGGGGGCGATGCAAATCCTGACCACCTTGGTCAACGCGGTGCTGGAGCGTTTGGACGAAGAGACCCGCGGGATGGGGACCACCGACTACAACTACGACCTGGTTCGCTAAGGTCTGCTGCATCCCGTCCCTCTGCTTGCAGAGGACGGGTTGTTTCACCGCCGGGGTTACCGCTCAACCCCGGCGGCTTCCGGTAGGGGGATTATTGCCCCTTCCCCCTGCCGGATTTTTTTCAGATGCGATACGCAGCCTCATGCCCCGTGTGGGGCTGCGTATCGCATCCAATGAGCAGAAATCGAACAGGAGCCCGCCATGCCCAGCGTCATGATCCGCCGCAACGATGCCGGAAAGCTCGACCTCTACGTCCCCAAGAAAGATCTGGAGGAGACCATCACCTCCATCGAGTTCGAGGGGCCCGAGAAGTGGGGCGGCGTCATCGAGCTGGCCGACGGCACCCGGTTTTTCGTAGAACCCCTCGATGGGGAGCCCAAGCTGCCCATCACCCTGCGGGCCACCAAGGCCTAATTACCGTCGTCTTCTTACAGAGGAAAATGTCATGGCCATGCAGATTCTTCGCGACGATTGCATCGATTGCGGCGTGTGCGAACCCGATTGCCCCTCCGACGCGATTTTTCAGGGGAAGGTCGGTTACGAGATCGACCCCGAAGCCTGCACCGAGTGTGAAGGGGCGTTCGACAAACCCAAATGTGTCGAGGAGTGCCCCATCAGCGGGTGCATCGTGAAGTTGTAAGGGTTGTTGTTGGACCGGTCCGACCGGTCCGCACCCCGTTTTTCCCCCGAATTCGCAGAGGAGACCCGCCATGTCCCTGACGCCTGAACTTGCCCTGCGTATCGGATTGGCCGCCCGCACCCTGCCCGACACGGAACCTGGGCGCTTGATGGCCGCATTGATCGAACATGTTGGTCTGCCGCTGACCCCCGAGAAACTGGCCGTTTTGAAGGTTAAGGATCTCAAAGAGGCGGCAGACGGCGAACTTGGGGAGTTGCCGCTGGATGATTTGAAAAAGGCGGCGGCCCTCCTGAGGGGCGAAGGGCTCCCCGAAATCGTGGTGGAGGAGGGGCTGCCCTCGCCCCAACCCTATGCCGACGGCGACATGCCCGGTTCGATCCGGGTCGCCATCGCCTCCAACGGTGGCGAACGGGTCGACGGCCATTTTGGCTCCTGCGCGCGCTTCTTGGTTTACCAGGTCGCCCCCGGACAGGCCCGTCTGATCGACATTCGCGCTACCTCCGCCATGCCTGATGACGAAGACAAGAACGCCTGGCGCGCCGGTTTGATCGCCGATTGCCAGCTGCTTTACATCGCCTCCATCGGCGGTCCCGCCGCCGCTAAGGTGATCCGGGCCGGAATCCATCCCATCAAGCGGCCCCAGATGGGGCAGGGGGGTCAGGTGATGGCGGAGCTTGCCGAAATCCTGGCCGGTTCCCCCCCGCCGTGGCTCGCCAAGGTGATGGGTCAATCCCCGCAGGAGCGCATCCGCTTTGCCCTTGAAGAGGAAGAGGCGTGATGACCCCCGAGGTGACTGAAAAGGTCGCTGCCGCTGTGACGCGCATCGGTTTGGCCGACGGTGAGACGACCCTGGCGCAGTTGCGAAGCGAATTCCCCGGTCTGCGCTTTGCCTGGTGCTGGGATGATGATGTTGGCTCGGGCAAGCCGGTCTGGGATTCCGACCTCTTCGCCCTGTACCTGTACGAGAGCGGGGATCACTGCCTGGGGCTAACCACCGATTACGCCTCGGCGGGTGGTTTCTTGGTCGCCGAGAAGGTCGAGGAATGAACCCCGACCCTGATAAAGGGGAGGGGGATCAAATCCCCATCGCCGATTGCACCGATTGCCCCCACCGCGATCTGCTGGCGCGGGGCGGCTGCCTGCCCGGCGACCGCTGCGTCAAGGTCGACAGCGGGCGGCAAATCGACCGTTTTTTGCGGCTCAACCGCGACCGGGCCGAGGGCTATCTGCACGATCCCTTCTGGGAACGCCGGGCGATTGCGGCCCGTTATGCCCCGGTTGAGTCCATCGGGTTTCTGGCGACAGATCCCGATGAGGTGGTCCGGCGTAGCGTTTCGGATCGTTTGAGCGGCGAGGCTTTGCTGGCGTTGAGCGACGACCCCGACCGCGAGGTCCGCATCACCGTCGCCCGCCATCTTCCACCCCAGTGGCTTGAAAAGATGGTCGAGGATCCCGACTACATGGTGCGGGTTCGGGTGGCCGAGCGGCTGCCCGCCGGAAGGTTGTTCCGCATGATCGCCGACCCCGACCGTCAGGTGCGCATGGCGGTGGCGGCCCGTTTGCCCGAGATGACCCTGCCGCTGCTGGCGGGTGATCCCGAGCCGGAGATCCGCCGCCTGGTCGCCTCCCGTATGGGGGAGGGCGATGCGGCGCAGATGTTGGGCGATGGCGATTGGGTGGTTCGCTTCGAGGCGGCGCAGCGGGCGCCGGTTTCGGCCCTGACCGCACTGCTGCACGATCCCGAACTTGAGGTTCGGGAGGTGGCGCGCAGTCGGCTTGATGGGGGGCTGGATTGATTTTGTTGGTTTTTGCGTTATATCGATTTGAATATAGCGCTTAGGTTTCGGGTGGATTCCACCCCCGTACCACCGCTTCGGCGGTTTTCGTAGCGCCGACCGTTATGATCTGGCGCATATAACGAGGAGGTCGTGATGAACCAACCCAAGGCCGCCGGTCGCATTTGGCTCGATCAAGCGGGGCAGGGGTATGCCGGTTCGGGACGGATCGACCTGCTTGAGGCGATCGAGCGGGAGGGCTCGATTTCGGCGGCGGCCCGCGCTTTGGGCATGAGCTACAAGGGGGCCTGGGATGCCATCGACGCGATGAACAACCTCGCCCCCAATCCGTTGGTGGCGCGCAGCGTCGGAGGCAAACACGGCGGCGGCACCCGGATCACCGCCGAGGGCAGACGGTTGATCGAGGTCTTCCGGGTCTTGGAGAAGGAGCACGAAACCTTTGTCGCCCGGCTCGGTGCCGTGCTCCACGCCCCCGATGCGGGGCAGGTGTTGGGTTTGATGCGAAGGGTTCAGGTCATGCGAACGTCGGCACGCAATCAATGGTTGGGAACGGTGGAGCGGATCGACGAAGGGCCGGTAAGCGCTCTGGTCACGGTGCGGCTCAAGGGGGAAGACCGGATTCAGGCCACCGTCACCCGGGAATCGGCCCATGAGTTGGGCTTACAGCCGGGGGTCGAAGTGGTGGCGCTGCTCAAAGCCCCCTTCGTCATGCTCGCAGCCGCCGACGCCACCACCCCCAAGGTCAGCGCCGCCAACGGGTTGCGCGGCGTCGTCAGCCGGGTGGTGCCGGGGGCGGTCAACGTCGAGGTCACCCTGAATCTGGACGGGGGCAACACCCTGGTTTCGGTGGTCACCCGCGACGGCCTGGCCGCCACCGGACTCAAGGAGGGGGATCGGGCGCTGGCGCTGTTCGATCCGGGGTTTGTGATTTTGGGGTTGGGGGGCTGACCGCATAGGCATCGCGCCGAGGACGACGTTCCTACAAAACCGACGCGTTTAATTCTTGCGGTAGGAGCGCCGCCCTCGGCGCGATGCAACGAAGAACCGGTAGGAGCGCCGCCCTCGGCGCGATTCAGCGAGGAACCGGTAGGAGCGCCGCCCTCGGCGCGATGCAACGAAGAACCGGTAGGAGCGTCGCCCTCGGCGCGAGCTTTTCAAGCCTGCCGCCCTTAAGACCGGGCGATTTCTCAGGCAAAACACAAAACCCGCCAAAGCAATGAAGAGAGAGCTCATGAAACGCAGCCTTTTTCTATCCGTAACGCTTCTGCTCACCCCCGCCGCCCAGGCCGACACGGTCAATGCGGCGGTGGCGGCCAACTTCGCAGCCCCGTTTGCCGCCATCGCCTCAGCCTTTGAAAAGGCGACCGGCCACCATGTCGTCACCAGCTCCGGCTCCACCGGTAAGCTCGACGCTCAGATTCGCAACGGCGCCCCGTTCGAGATTTTTCTGGCCGCCGACAGAGAACGTCCCGACCTCTTGGTGGCCGACGGCCTGGCGGTGACCGGTACCAACGCCCCCTATGCCATCGGAAGACTCGCACTGTGGAGCCCCAACCTGCGCGTCGATTCGGCTGAGGCGCTCAAGCAACCCGGCATCCAGCACATCGCCATCGCCAACCCCAAAACCGCCCCCTACGGTGCAGCGGCGGTGCAGGCGTTGAGCAGGCCGGGGCTGCTCGAATCCCTGCAACCCAAGCTGGTCCAGGCCGAAAACATCGCTCAGACCTTGCAATTCACCGCCAGCGGCAACGCCGAGATCGGCTTCGTGGCGCTGTCGCAGCTCAAAGGGCCCAAAGCCCCCGCCGGCTCCAATTGGGTTGTCCCCGCCGATTGGCACGATCCCATCGTTCAGTCGCTGTGTTTACTCAAAATCGGGCAAGAAAACCCTGCCGCCAGGGCGCTGCTCGACTTCATCGGCTCGGCGCAGGCGACTGCGATCATCGCCTCGTTCGGTTACGACACTCCTGAGAAATAACGATGGAAACCCTCGCCACCCCCCTCGACTGGAGCCCTGTCTGGCTGACCCTGAAGCTGGCGTTGGTCACCACCGCAGTGCTTTTGCTCCTCGGCACCCCACTGGCCTGGTGGCTGGCCCGCACCCGCCAGCGGATGCGCCCGGTCATCGAGGCGCTGGTGGCGCTGCCCATCGTGTTGCCCCCTACGGTGCTGGGTTTTTATCTGATCGTGCTGCTCGGACCGCACGGTTGGGTGGGGGGCTTTTGGGAATCGTTGGGGGGGGCGAGGTTGGTCTTTTCGTTTCCCGGTTTGGTGATCGGCTCGGTGATTTACTCGCTTCCCTTTGCGGTGCAGCCGTTGACCCAGGCTTTCAAAACCCTGGGGGAGCGCCCGCTGGAGGTCGCCGCCACCCTGCGCGCCGCCCCCTGGGATCGCTTCCGCAGCGTGGTGCTGCCGCTGGCAAGACCGGGATTTCTCACCGCTACTGTGCTTGCTTTTGCCCACACCGTCGGGGAGTTCGGGGTGGTGTTGATGGTGGGGGGGAACATTCCCGGCAAGACCCAGGTGATCTCGATTGCCATCTACGACCATGTCGAGGCCATGGAGTACACCCAGGCCCACTGGCTTTCGGCGGGGATGATTCTCTTCTCATTCCTGATTTTGCTGACGCTGTACGCCTTCACCGGAAAGAGCGCCCCCGAGGTGCGGCCATGAGTATTCAAGGGGCGTTTGCCCTCGACCGGGGCAGCTTCAGCTTGCAGGTCGATTTCGATCTGCCGCTGCACGGGGTGACCGCCCTGTTCGGCCATTCGGGCTCGGGCAAAACCACCTGGCTACGCTGCATCGCCGGGCTGGAGCGGGGCCGGGGTTCGCTGCGGGTGGGGGATCAATGCTGGCAGGACGACGCCACCGGTTGTTTCGTCCCGGTCCACCGCCGCCCCATCGGCTATGTCTTTCAAGAGGCGAGTCTTTTTCCCCACCTGAGCGTGCGGGAAAACCTGCTCTACGGCTGGCGGCGGATCGTCCCCGACCAGCGTCGGGTGGCGCTGGATGAGGTGGTGGAATGGCTGGGGCTGGCCCCCCTGATCGATCGCAGCCCCGAGGGTTTGTCGGGGGGGGAAAGGCAGCGGGTCGCCATCGGGCGGGCGCTGCTGACCAGCCCACGTGTGCTGCTGATGGATGAACCGTTGGCGGCGCTCGATGCACGCGCCAAGGGGGAGATTCTTCCGTATTTAGAGGGGCTGCATCGGCGCTTGCAGATTCCGGTGCTCTACGTCAGCCACGCGGTGGAGGAGGTCGCCCGTTTGGCCGACCGGGTGATCCGTCTCGACGGCGGTCGGGTTGTTGACCAAGGGGGGATCGCCCAGGTCTTGACCCGGATGGGGCGCACCCTGACCCCCAACGGCGAAGAGGAGGGGGCGGTGATCGAGGCGCGAGTAACCGCACATGACGAGGCCCAAGGGCTGACCCGGTTGCAGTTTTGCGGCGGCGAGCTGCTGGCGCCATTGCTTGAGGTCGAGGAGGGGGCGCGGGTGCGGCTGTGGATCTCGGCCCGCGAGGTGAGCCTGGCCTTAAGTCCCCACACCGACACCTCGGTGCTCAATATTTTGGCGGCGACCATCGAGGGGAGCGAAACGGCGGGGCCGGGACGGATGCTGGTGCGGCTGCGCTGCGACGCCGTTCAAGGGGGGACAACCCTGCTGGCCCGGATCACCCGACTGTCGTGGGACAAACTCGGTTTGGCTTCGGGGCAACAGGTTTTTGCACAGATCAAGGGGGTGGGGCTGGCGCGGTGAGAGGCCGCACCGACCGGTCGCGGCGCGATGACGCACAGCTCCGTGGTATTGGGTGAGGCCACCGATGCGGGGGCTTGCCTGCCGCAGCGGACAAACAAAAGGCCCGGCAAATTGCTTTGCCGAGCCTGTTCGAAATCGAGATGTTGCCGTGCCAACCGTTATGGGGTTTCGAATATAGCGATCAGACCCAAGCCGAATCCCAGGTGGAGAAATCCTCCAACCGCCGTGCGACCTGACGCTTGATGGGACGCAGCATCATTTTGCGGGCGATGTGCAGCACCTCTTGGTCGGGCCGTAGGCGGCGGTTGTGGTGGGTGGCGTTCCAGATGGGGTCGATGGTGTCGAGTTGACTGCGGATCGCCTTGGCCGAGTGCTCCTTCAACCGCCAGACCAAGGCAGGAAGCAGAACGGGATCTTTGAGGGCGATCAGCCAGTGCCGCCGGTCGGGGAGCAGCACCCACGACAGCGAAATCACCTGACCGCTGTCGTGCAGTGCGCGCATCTCGCGCACCACGTGCCGGGCGGCCCACAGGTCGGCGAACAGCGGCTTGCGTTGCTGCGTTGCGGCGGTGATGAGGTAGACCGTGGGTTTCGATGGGGTGCTTGCTGCGGTGGGCTGGGTGTTCATCGTCGCCTCCCTGGTGTGCCTACAGACGATGCTGCGATGAGCCATCCTGGCCCAAAGACAAGGGGAGGGGAAGGGTGATTTAGGGACCTCAATTAGCAGTCCACATCAAGAAGTGTCTCCAATTAGCTGGAACCAAAAACGTTTATCAACACCCGCCATGTGATCGAATGAGGAAAAAAACATGAACATGTCCAGTAAGTTAACGCTCATGGCCGGAGTCGGTATGTTCCTGGTGACGCCGCGCACCGGTCTCGCCGATGAGATCCCCACTTACCCCTCGGTGAAGATGTTTGGCTACACCCAATTCACCGGCACCTTCGCCTCCGCCGCGACCCCCCACCAGTTCGGGTTTGACCGGGTACGTTTTGGGGCCAAGGGGAAGATCGAGGAGGGGATCGACTACCGGATGCTGGTTGAGATGCTCAAAACCGACCAACCGACCAAGGCCAACACCACCAACGAGGCGCTGCTCGACGCCCAACTTGCCTACACCTTTGCGCCCGCCGCCAAGGTCACGGTCGGACAGGGCAAAACCCCCTTCGGCATGGAATTCAACACCTCGGCGGCCAAACTCGACGTCATCGGCTTCGGCATGAGCGGCAACGTGGTGTTCGATCGCGGCCTGGGGGTGATGGTCTCGGGGCGCAAAATCGCCGGGGGTTTGGGCTACGACCTGGGGATTTACAACGCGGGCGGTCGGGGCGACGGGACCTCATACAGCGCCGGAACCTTGGGCAACGACGATTTGGTGGTGGGGCGTCTGCTCTTCGACCTAGAAAAAACCCTGCACGTCGAGGGGGGTGTCGGCCAGGCGACGGTGACCGGGGGCGGCACTTATTCGGCCTCGTATGCTGCCGTCAAAACGGCCTTCGACCCCATTGAAATCAAGGTCGAATGGGATCGGGGCGTTCAGGGAGGCCGGACCACCACGGTGATGTACGCCCAGGTGTTGGGGAAGGTCGCCGAGCAGGTCGAGGCGGTGGCCAAGTGGGAGCAAACCAAACGCAGCGGGACGGGGAGCGACCTGACCGCCACCAACACCACCCTGGCCTGCAACTTCGCCCTCGATCCCAGCCACGCCGACCGGGTTCGCATTCAGGCCGCCTACGTTTGGGTGGGGGGCGACGCCGCCAGCATCGGCAGCGTGGTGGGATTCAAAAAGGGGGTGAAGGACGATTTGTTCAAGGTGTTGGTGCAAGCGGGATTTTAAGCCGGATCGGTGCGCCCGTGACGTAGGGTGGATAAGCGCAGCGCATCCACCGGCAGGGGATCGCAAGCCCCGGTTGTCGCCAACGCAGCGCGGAACGGGTTTCGACGAAGCTGCGGGTGTGCTGCGAGGTGGTGGTGATGGTGGTGGTGGTGGATGCGCTGCGCTTATCCACCCTACGAATCACCCTACGAATCCACCGGCCAATCCATCCGACCGACGGGGTCGGTATCAAGGCACCATAAAGCCCCCCACAGGGCAACCCGTGGGGGGCTTTTTTCAAGCGGCGATCCCTTAACTGCGGCAACTGGGATGGGAGAGATAGGGCATGGCGCCAGTCAGCGCTTCGAGGAAGGCCGTGATGGGGGGATTATCAGGAAATCGCATGACTCCCATCGTTGGCAGATTCGCGCATCAAGCAAATGAGCAGCGCACTGGTTCAAATAAACCGCTTGAACCCATGTTCTTTCCCGGTCATTGGGCAAGCGCGTAGGGCGTCATTGCGGGCCGGAATCCGGACTACAATGCCGGTATAACATCCTGGTCCTCATCCCGAACCCGCTTCAGGGTCATGTTTTTCCGCCCCCCCGAGAGTCCCCATGTTCATTGCCGTTGCCGTCAACAAATCGGACCAAGTCGCCGGCCACATCGGCAAATGTCCCCACTGGGCGGTGTATGAGGTTGCCCTTGGTGAGGCGGGGGAGCCGACGGTGACGTTGTATGAGCGGATCGAGTTGCCCAAGGCGCTGATCTTCCACCATTACCAGGATGACCAGCCCCATCCGTTGCTCGACTGCGTGGCGGTGGTCGGGGGCAGCGCCGGGGAGAGTTTCCAGCGCAAGATGGCGGCACGGGGATTGGAGACGGTGTTGACCGCCGAGCCCGACCCCGCCAAGGCGGTGTTCGATTGGCTGCGCGACGAGGTGATCCCCGCCAAACCCAGGCCGGTAGGGGGGCTGATCTGCAAAATCCGCGACGCTCTGAATCCCTCTTAAACCGAAAGACCACATGCGCCCGTATCGCTCGGGGTGGGAGGGGTTGCCTCCTCCCACCCTTGCAAAACCTGCGATGCGGCGCAGGGGGCCGATGAACGTCGGCGCCCCCGAACCCCCTTAAACCGCCTCGACCAACCCCTTACCCGCCGCAGCCAGAAGATCCTCAACCGAGGCGTCGATCACCTCGATGCCCATCTTGGCGCAGAACCGCTTTTCTTTGTCGTTGGCCCCCGGAATCAGGGCGTAGCCGGTCGGGCTCCCCGCGCCGTAGACGATGTCGGACATCACCATCCGTTCGGTGTCGCGGTTGAGCCGCAATCCGATGAAGAGGTACTGCTTGTTTTTGCGGTATTCCTTCAAAAACGAGGGGATGGCGAAGCCGCCCATCAGCTCGGTGATGTAATCGACGTAGTCGGCATCCGAGGCAATGAAGGTCGGCTCGGGGGTTGGGGTTCCCAACGGTTTGAAGAGGATCGGCAGGGAGGGGTCAGCCTCGTCTTGGTTGATCTCGGTGTAGCCGCTGCCGTCGTAGTGGTAGATCTTGAAGCGGTAGTCCTTACCGCTCATCCGGGCGATGCCGACAATCAAGGTGTGGGGGGTGGCCTTGTAGCTCTCTTGCAGTTGGGTGTCGCGGTTGATGTCGACCACATAGTGGGGTTTAAGCTCGGCGAGCCAGTCGTGCATGGGGGCCCGGCTCCACGCGGTGTTGGCGTAGGTCTGCACCAAAAAGCGCTGAATGAAACTACGCCCCTTCTTGAGCTCTTGATTCATGGCGGCCCGAGCAAATTCGTACATCAGCTTGGGGGCCATCGGCTTGCCGCCGTTCATCGCCAGAATCAGGGAATCGGAATCGGCGGGGATCGGGGCGCCGGTCTCGGCGTTGACCGAGCCGTTGAGCGCTTGGGCGCCGAGAAAGGGGACCAGGGTGCCGTTTTGCAGGCGGGCGATCAGTTCTGAAAGCGTTGTATCGGACATGGCGCGCTCCTGACGAGTGAATGGATGCCAGGGGTAGCGCAAGAAGGGGGCCATGGAGGAAAGCCCGTCAATACGGGGATTATTCCCGAGTTCTTACGTCGGGATTGCCCCCTTTGTCGTAAAAACGACAGGCCGGGTGGGGCGCTCGGGGGGGCTCCGGGATTTCCCCCGTGGTTTTTACATCCGCAGCGCCGCCTGTTTCAGCTCGGCTTTGCGCGCCGTATCAATCGCCCGCCAGTCGCGCCCCGTCGCTGCCCCCTCCAACCCCCAGAGCAGGTTGAGGGTCGCCTTGGGTTGGCGCTCCTTCACCATGCGCCACACCGTCACCACCCCGGCGCGGCGCAGATCCTCCACCGTCGCAATTCCCACCTCGGCCAGCCAAGTGCGGCTGGTGGGTCCAATGTTCAGCATGGCCGTTTCCTTCTCGATGCAAGAACCCAAATGGGCGGATTTATCGCGCATTCTCAAGCCAGATCCGGCGTGGCACCATCCCTCGAACCATAGTCGACACACGAGGCAAACATGAGACAGAGGGCGCGGTGGTTTTGGCTGGTGTTGGGGCTGTTTGGCGCCGCCGGGGCGGTCCAGGCGGATGAGGTCGAACCCCTGGCACCCCCCTCCAAGCGGATTGCGCTGGTGATCGGCAACGACCAGTACCGCTCCGTGACCCCTCTGCGCAACGCAGTGGCCGACTCCACCGCCGTCGCCAAGGCGCTGCAAGAGGCCGGGTTTACCGTGACCTTGCAGCACAACGTCGACCTTTCCTCCGTCAAGCAGGCGCTGCGGCAATTCAAGACGGCTCTCGCCGAGGGGGATGAGGCGCTCTTTTTCTTCTCGGGCCACGGGGTGCAGCTGGGCGGCGCCAACTACCTGCTGCCGGTCGACATCGTCAGCGACAGCGAAGATCAGGTTCGGGACGACGCGCTGGCGTTGCAACGGGTGCTCGACGACATGAGCGAACGTAAGGTCCGCTTCGCCTTGGCCATCGTCGACGCCTGCCGCGACAACCCTTTCGCCACCCAGGGGCGTGGCGCGGGCGGCCCCAAAGGGCTGGCCGCTACCCGGGCCGACAACGGCCAGTTGATCCTCTTTTCGGCAGGTTCAGGCCAGCAGGCGCTCGACAACCTGGGGGAGGACGACCGCAATCCCAACGGGGTCTTCACCCGGGTGTTCATCCAAGAGATGAATCGCCCCGGCGTCGAGGTGCACCAGGTGCTGCACAACGTGCGCAGTCAGGTGGTGCAACTGGCCAAGTCGGTGGGCCACGACCAGATGCCCGCCCTCTACGATCAGATGCAGGGCGGTTTTTACTTCCACACCTTGCAAGCGGGGCAGGGGGGGGAGGATGCCCCCGCCGCGGTGAAGGCCGAGATTCAAGCCTGGCAGGCGATTCAAAACAGCACCGACCCCGCCGACTTTCGCCGCTACGTCGAGCGCTACCCCAATGGCGCTTTTGTCCCCCTGGCCCGCATCAAGGGGCGCACCCTGGTGATCGACAACCGGTTCGAGCCCAAGATCGACATCTACACCGTCGCGGAGGTCGAGTTTGCCCTGGTGGAGATCCCCGGCGGCAGCTTCGAGATGGGTTTCACCCAGCAGTACCGCAACGCCGAGCAGCCACGCCACACCGTGACCCTGCCCCCCTTCCAAATGATGCAAACCGAGGTCACCCAGCGGTTGTGGCAGGCGGTGATGGGGAGCAACCCCAGCAAGCATCAGGGCGACGACCTGCCGGTGGAGCAGGTCTCTTGGCAGATGGCCCAGAGTTTTGTCGCCAAGCTCAACCAGATGACCGGTCAACACTTCAGCCTGCCCAGCGAATCTCAGTGGGAGTACGCAGCCCGGGCCGGAACCATCACCGATGCGTTCTGGGGCTCGGCGTATCTGCCGGATGAGAAGATCGGCCGCTACGCCTGGTTCAGCTTCAACAACGACGACCAGACCCATCCGGTGGCCCAAAAGGAGCCCAACCCCTGGAAGCTCTACGATATGGCGGGCAACGTGTCCGAGTGGTGTCAGGATGCCTACCACGAGAGCTACAAAGAGAGCCGAGGCAGGGGGGGATTGGCCCCCGACGACGGCACCCCTTGGGAGGCTAAAGGTTTGGAAAACTACAAGGTGGTGCGGGGGGGATTCGCCCATTTCTTGTGGCCCGGGCGGGGAGATATGACCTCCAGTGGCCGCGCCATGTGGTACGACAACCAGTCCTCACCCCGCATCGGTTTGCGTTTGGTGTTGTTGCCGCAGGTGACGCCATGAAGCTGGGACGATGGGGGGTCGGCATCTGGCTGATGGTGCTTGTGGCGGCGTTGGGTCCGGTGGCATTTCAAGCCGAGGCGGCGGGCAAACGGGTGGCCCTGGTCATCGGCAACAACCTGTACCGCAGCATCGCCCCGCTGCGCAACGCGGTGGCCGATGCCGATGCGGTGGCCCAAGCGTTGGCGCGGGCGGGGTTCCAAGTGATGGCGCTGCACGACCTGGACCGGGCCGCCATGCTCAAGGCGGTGGGTGATTTCAAAGCGGGGGTGGCGCCGGGGGACGAGGCCCTCTTTTACTACTCGGGCCACGGGGTCCAGATGGGGGGGGTCAACTACCTGCTGCCGGTCGACATCGTCAGCGACAGCGCCGACCAGGTGAAGAACGACGCGCTGGGGCTGCAACAGCTCCTCGACGAAATGCGTCGGCAACAGGCCCGCTTCGCCCTGGCCATCATCGACGCCTGCCGCGACAACCCCTTTCAGGGTAAGGGGCGCAGCATGGGCGGCGGGCGGGGTTTGGCCGCCACCACCCCCCCCAGCGGGCAGATGATCCTCTTCTCGGCGGGGGCCGGTCAGGAGGCGCTCGACCGGCTGAGCGAACAGGACACCCATCCCCACGGCCTTTTTACCAGGGTGTTGCTCGATGAGATCGACAAGCCAGGGGTGGAGATCCACACCCTGCTCAGCGGTTTGCGCAACCGGGTGGCGGCGCTGGCCGAGGGGGTCCACCGCGATCAGATGCCGGCGCTGTTCGATCAGATGCAGGGCGACTTCTATTTTCATCCCCTCGCCGACGAAGCGGGCAGGTTGGGCCCCGATCTCGAATTCTGGAATAGGATCAAAAACAGCGACGATCCTCAGGGATATCGGCAATACCTCGACCGTTTCCCCACGGGGGCGTTTGCCTCGCTGGCCCGAGTGAAGGCGGCCCAAGGGGGGGGCGCCTCTGCCACCCACAGCCGTGGGCGCAGCTACATGGTGGGTCAGGTGGTCTTCGAAATGGTCCCGATTCCGGGGGGGCGCTTCATCATGGGCTCCGACCGGGACTTCCCCTACGAGCCCCACCCGGTCGAGCTAGCCCCCTTTCAGATGATGCGCACCGAGGTGACCCAGGGGTTGTGGGCGGCGGTGATGGGAGATAACCCCAGCCGGTTCAAGGGCAACAACCTCCCGGTTGAAAACGTCGATTGGCGTCAGGTGCAGACGTTTGTCACCAGACTGAACACCCTGACCGGCCTGAGTTTTCAGCTCCCCAGCGAGGCGCAGTGGGAGTTTGCCGCCCGGGCGGGCAGCGCCACCACTTGGTATTGGGGTAACGATGCGCGCCAGACCGGCGATTACGCCTGGTACCAAGACAACAGCGACGAAGCAACCCACCCGGTCGGTTTGAAAAAACCCAACCCTTGGGGGCTCTACGACATGAGCGGCAATGTGGCCGAGTGGTGCCTGGATGCCTACCACGAACGGTACCAAGGGGGGGTGTTCGGCGACGACGCTCCCAGCGACGGCAGCCCCTGGCTTAAGGATGGGTTCAAAGATTGGAAGGTGGTGCGGGGGGGCTCTTTCAGTGACAAGGATTCGTCCGGGCACCCCAATGCCATGACCTCCGCCGCTCGCGGCAGCGCTCCCCCTCAGTTCAAGAGGGAAAACCGGGGGTTTCGTTTGGTCTTAAGCGGCGAATGATTATTTTCAGGCCCCCACTGACGTGGGCTCCAGGGATGGATCGCATCGTCCGCCGCTTCATGGGCCAGGGCTTCATCGACCTGGTTTACGAGGCAAACGTTTTCGAGGCTTCGCCATGCTGCGATGGGTAGGAATGGTACTGGGGGTGGGTTGGGCGCTGTCGGCCCTGGCCGGAGATCTGCCCGACAACATGGGGCGGGGGGTTCAGGTATCGGCCGCGGGCCCCAAACGGGTCGCCCTGGTCATCGGCAACCACCACTACCAAACCCTGGAGTCGCTGCCGGTCGCCGGGGCCGACGCCGAGGCGCTGGCTCGACGGCTCGAAGAGACGGGGTTTGAGGTGCTGCGTCGCAACGACCTCGATACCGGCGCCATGAAAAAAGCGGTACGCCAATTCAAGGCAGCGCTGTCGCCCGGCGACGAGGCGATCTTCGCCTTCGCGGGGTACGGGGTGGCGGAGGAGGGGGTCGATTACCTGCTGCCGGTCGACATCGTCGGCGAGAGCATCGACCGAATACGCGACGATGCCCTGTCGCTGCAACGGGTGCTCGACGATCTGCAAGACAAACAGCCCCGTTTCGCCCTGGCCATCGTCGACACCTGCCGTGGCAACCCCTTTGTGGGGGGGGCGACCGGGCTGGGGCATGAACGGGGCATGGCGGCGATCAGTGCTGGCAACGGACAGATGATCCTGTTTTCGGCGGGGGTGGGTCAGGCGGCGCTGGAGCGCACCGGGACCGACGACGCAACGGCGCAAAGCCTGTTCGTGCGGGCGCTGGTCGAGGCGATGGGGCAACCGGGTGTGGAGATCCGCCCCCTGGTGCGCCAGGTGCGCGACCGGGTGGCGGCGTTGGCAGCGCAGTCGGGGGGGGAGCAATTCCCGGCGCTCTACGATCAGGCCCAGGGCGACTTCTTTTTTTATCCCCCGGCGGCGGGCAGCGCGGCGGGCGTCCCCCAAGGGGTGGGCCCTCTGGAGCAGGAGTTCTGGGATGCCATCGCTCAGAGCGACGACCCGGCCCTCTATCTGGCCTACCTCGAACAGTACCCCAATGGCTTTTATGCAGAGCAAGCGCGGCAGAAGGGGGGGGTGCAGACGATGCCCGCGCGGGAACAAGAGCCCCAGGTCAAGGGCGAGCGTTTCACCGTGCGCGGCATCCGTTTCGAGATGGTCGAGATTCCGGGGGGCAATTTTTTCATGGGGGGCGACGATCTGTGGGCCTCCTCAGAACAACAGCCACGCCACGAGGTCGCCCTGGCCCCCTTTCAAATCATGCAAACCGAGGTGACCCAAGCGCTGTGGCAGGCGGTGATGGGCTACAACGAACAGGAATACAAAGGGGACAACCTGCCGGTTTATCAGGTGACGTGGCGGGATGCTCAGCGCTTTGCCGACAAGCTCAGCCAGATGACCGGCAAGCGTTTTCGACTGCCCAGCGAGTCCCAGTGGGAGTACGCGGCGCGGGGGGGGACCACCTCGGTCTGGTTTTGGGGCGACGATGAAAGCCAAATGCCCCAATACGCCTGGATTCCTGAAAACAGCGACAAACAACCCCATCCAGTGGCGCAGAAACGTCCCAATCCCTGGGGGCTTTACGACATGACGGGCAACGCCTGGGAGTGGTGCCAGGATGTTTTCCACGAAGACTATCGGGGTGGGATGTTCAACCGTCGACCCGACGACGGCAGCGCCTGGGAGAGCGAGGGTGTGGAGGATGAACGGGTGATTCGCGGCGGGGCGTTCGATGCCATGTTCAATCTCGATTTTCGCTCCGACGCCCGCAGCGGCAGGGACCAGGGGCAACATTGGGCGGGGGTCAGGCTGGTGTGGATCCCCGGCGAGGGGGGGGAGTGATGGGGATGTTCCACCGCGCTGCCGCATCGGTGCGCCCGGCTCGGCGGGCTCTGTGGATCGGGATGTTGCTGTTGGGGCTGGGCTCCTCGGCTCTGGCCGACGATCTGGGTCGAGGGGTGCAGATCGCCGCCAGCGGTCCCAAACGGGTGGCGTTGGTGATCGGCAACGGCCTCTACGACCACCTGGATTCGCCCCCGAGCGCCGTGGCCGACGCCGAGACCATGGCCCAAGGGTTTGAGGCGGCCGGTTTCGAGACCACCTTGCGACTCGATCTGGACCTGTCGGCCCTCAAAAGGGTGGTCCGGCAGTTCAAGGCGAGACTGTCGCCGGGGGACGAGGCGCTGTTTTTCTTTGCCGGACATGGGGTGCAGCTGGAGGGGGCCAACTACCTGCTGCCCACCGACATCGTCGGCGACAGCGAAGAGCAGGTGATGGACGAGGCGCTGGCGTTGCAACGGGTGCTCGACGACCTGACGCAGCAACAGGTTCGGCTGTCGCTGGCCATCGTCGCCGCCTGCCGCGACAACCCTTTTGCCGCCAAGGGACGGGGGCTCGGCGGGGGGCGGGGGCTGGCTCCGGTGGGGGCCGCCAACGGCCAAATGATTGTCTTTGCCGCAGGTTCGGGGCAGCGGGCCCTCGACCGGGTGGGGGAGGGGGACGTCAACCCCAACAGCCTGTTCGTTCGGGTCTTCGCCGACGAGATGGCCCGTCCGGGGGTGGAGATCCGCCAACTGGTGCGCAACGTGCGCAGCCGGGTGGTGGCGGCGGCCAAGAGTGTCGGGGCCGAGCAGGTGCCCGCCTTTTACGACCAGATGGAGGGCGATTTCTACTTCCGCTTGGCCTCTTCAGAGGGGGAGACCACCCGCACCAACGCCGCAGCCCAACTTGAAATGGCGTTCTGGGCCTCCATCGAGCAGAGCGACGATCCGGCCTATTTTCAGGCCTACCTGAAGCAATACCCGGCCGGATCGTTCGTCGATCGAGCGCGAAAAATGGTGGCCCCCCAGGGGGGGGTGTCGCGGCTGCCGGTGGGAGAGAGGTGGGATCCCTATCGCTTTGTCGTGGGGGGGGCGGCGTTCGAGATGGTGCCGCTGGCGGGGGGCAGCTTTACCTTGGGCAATAAGGAGCTCGACCACGCCGATTTGGTCGCCCAGATCACCCTTCCCCCTTTTCAGATCATGCGCACCGAAGTGACTCAGGCCCTCTTCAAAGCGGTCATGGGCAATCAAGGCGATTGGCCCGTGGGGGACGAGTATCCGGTCCTCATGACCTGGGCAGGCGCCCAGACGTTTATCGCCAGACTCAACACCCTGACCGGCCAGCAATTCCGTATACCCAGCGAAGCGCAGTGGGAATATGCGGTTCGGGCCGGCACCGAAAGCCAGTGGTTTTGGGGCCGCAACGGTCAAGAGGGGGACGATTATGCCTGGTGGAGCCAGAACAGCGGCGGCGAGATCCACCCGGTGGCGCAGAAAAAGCCCAATCCCTGGGGGCTGTACGACATGAGCGGCAACGTGCGCGAGTGGTGCCAGGACACATTCCATTTTTCATACGATGGGATCCCCCCCGACGGTTCCCCGTGGGAGGTCGACGGCGAGCGGGGCACGAGGGTTGTCCGCGGGGGGGGCAATCGCAGTCCCTACATTTCGTATCTTGCCTCCAGTTGGCGCGAAGCTGGCGATATCTCGACCGGGGCCGGTCTGCGCCTGATTCGCATGGTGGTCGCCACCGATCCCGTGCGGTAAAGGCCGCCACAACACTCCCCCTCCCCTCGGGGGGGGCTCCCCTGCATTGGCTTTCCCCCGACAATTGTCACATTCGCGACATCCACGCCGCACGACAAACCACGCAATAACAAACACTTGAGAGGCTGGCACACCCCTGGCAATAGGTGAGGTCGTTCATCGTATAGACGACCAACCGCCGGAGGCGTCATGAAACCAAGCGACATCGCCGTACTGCTCGACGAACCGGCCTGCACCCATAACGCCAAGTCCAAATCGGGCTGCGCCAAACCCAAGCCAGGAGCCGCTGCAGGGGGCTGCGCCTTCGACGGCGCCCAGATTGCCCTGCTCCCCATCGCCGATGTGGCCCACATCGTCCACGGCCCCATCGCCTGCGCCGGATCTTCGTGGGACAACCGGGGGACCCGCTCGTCGGGGCCGACCCTCTACCGCTTGGGCATGACCACCGATCTGACCGAGCAGGACATCATCATGGGGCGGGGCGAAAAGCGGCTGTTCCATGCCATCAAACAGGCGGTGACCGAGCACAGCCCCGCCGCCGTCTTCGTTTACAACACCTGCGTTCCGGCCCTGGCGGGCGACGACGTCGATGCGGTTTGCAAGGCGGCCATCGAGGCCTTTGGGGTCCCGGTGGTCCCGGTCGACGCCGCCGGTTTTTATGGCACCAAAAACCTGGGCAACCGCATCGCGGGCGAGGCGATGGTGAAACACGTCATCGGCACCCGGGAGCCCGACCCGATCCCTCCCGCCAGCGAGCGTCCCGGCATCACCGTCCACACCGTCAACCTGGTGGGGGAATACAACATCGCCGGCGAGCTCTGGCATGTGCTGCCGCTGCTCGATGAATTGGGGATTCGGGTGCTGGCGACCCTGTCGGGCGACGCCCGTTTTGCCGAGGTGCAAACCATGCACCGGGCGCAGGTGAACATGATGGTCTGCTCCAAAGCGATGGTGAACGTCGCCCGCAAACTCCAGAAGAAATACGGCACCCCTTGGTTCGAGGGGAGCTTCTACGGCGTGGCCGACATGAGCCGGGCGCTGCGCGATTTTGCTCGCCTGATGGGGGACGACGACCTGAACGCCCGCACCGAGTCGGTCATCGCTCGGGAGGAGGCCCGCATCGACGCCCTGCTCCAACCCTGGCGCGAGCGTCTGACCGGCAAACGGGTGCTGCTCTACACCGGGGGAGTTAAGTCGTGGTCCATCGTTTCGGCCCTGCAAGACCTGGGGATGACGGTGGTCGCCACCGGCACCAAGAAGTCGACCGAGGAAGACAAAGCCCGCATCCGCGAACTGATGGGCGACGAGGCGCGGATGATCGACGACGGCAATCCCCGCGCCCTGCTCGACACCTACAGGGAGCTGGGGGCCGACATCATGATCGCAGGGGGGCGCAACATGTACACGGCGCTCAAAGCCCGCATTCCCTTCCTCGACATCAACCAAGAACGGGAATTTGGCTACGCCGGGTATACCGGCATGGTCGAGTTGGCCCGGCAATTGGCCCTGGCCCTAGAAAGCCCGGTGTGGGAGGCGGTTCGCCGTCCGGCGCCGTGGGACGCCCGAGGGGAGGTCTCCAATGGCTGAAATTCTCAAAAGAAACAAGGCGATGTCGGTTTCGCCTTTGAAATCGAGTCAACCGGTCGGCGCCGCGCTCGCCTTTCTGGGGCTGCACCACACCATCGCGATGATGCACGGCTCCCAGGGTTGCACCGCGTTCGCCAAGGTCTTTTTCGTGCGCCACTTTCGTGAGCCGATCCCGCTGCAAACCACCGCCATCGACCAGGTTTCCGCCGTCATGGGGGGGGACGATTCGGTGGTGCAGGGTTTGGCCACCATCGCGGGCAAATCCAAACCGGCCTTGATCGGGGTCATGACCACCGGGCTGACCGAAACCCAGGGTTCCGACCTGACCATCGCGGTGAAGGAATTCCGTACCAAACACCCCGAGTTCAACACGGTGCCGGTCGTCCCGGTCGCCACCCCCGATTTCAGCGGCTGCCTGGAGAGCGGCTATGCCGCCGCCGTCACCGCCATGATCGCGACCCTGGTCCCCGAGAGGGCTGAGGAGAGGCCCGGCAAGGGCCCCGGCACGAGAAAACGGCAGGTCAACATTCTGGCCGGATCGTGGCTGACCCCCGGCGACGTTGAGGCTCTGAAAGAGACGGTCGAGCTTTTTGGATTGCGTCCGGTGGTGCTTCCCGATTTGTCGGGCTCCCTCGACGGCCACCTCTTCGAGCGGGAGTTCACCCCCCTGACCGATGGCGGTTTGCCGGTCGACGAGATCGCCACCCTGGGCGAAGCGGCGGCGACGCTGGTGCTCGGCGCCTCGATGAACGGGGCCGCAGATTTGCTCAAGCGTCGCACCGGGGTGCCCGATCACCGTTTCGACACCCTGCTGGGACTCGACGCGAACGACAAGCTGATGACGGTGCTGGCCGCCATCGCCGACGGGCCGGTGCCCGAGCGGCTGCGCCGTCAGCGGGCGCAGTTGCAAGACGCCATGGTCGACACCCACTTCATGACCGGGATGCGCCGGGCCGCCATCGCCGCCGATCCCGATCTGCTCTACGTCTTGTCGGATTTGATTGTTTCGATGGGGGGGGAGGTGGTGGCCGCCGTCGCCCCAGCCCGTGCCCCCATTTTGGAGCGGCTCCCGGTCGCCCAAGTGAAGATCGGCGATTTGCAGGATTTAGAGGTGCTGGCCCGGGCCGGTCAGGCCGAGTTGGTGATTGGCAACAGCCATGCGGTGGGCAGCGGCGAACGGCTGGGGATTCCGGTGCTGCGGGCCGGATTCCCGCAATACGACTGGGTTGGCGGCTATCAAAAGGTTTGGATCGGCTACAAGGGGACCCGTGAGGCTCTGTTCGATCTGGCCAATCTGCTGCTGGGGGTCGATCACCACGCCATTGCGCCGTACCGCTCGATCTACGCGGTGCGGCCGGGGGAGGAGGGAAGCGGTGACTACGGTGCGGCGGTTCCACATCCTGAAGTCAGGCACTGAGGCGGTCATGAGCACCGGCATCTTGGTGGCTTTTGCCTCGGGCGATCTCAAACACGTCGATCAGCACTTCGGTTCGGCGACCGGTTTTGCCCTCTATCGGGTCACCCCCGACACGGCGTTGCTGGAGCAGGTCATCCAGTTCGACGAAGAGGTGCAGGACGGCAATGAGAACAAGCTGATCCCCAAGATCGCCGCCTTAAACGGCTGCGCGGCGGTCTACTGCCAGGCGGTGGGGGGGTCGGCGGTGCAGCAGTTGGTCAAGCTGGGGGTGCAGCCGGTCAAGGTCTCGCCGGGCGCTCCCATCGGCGAGTTGCTGCAAGACCTGCAAAACGAGATGGCCAGCGGCCCCTCGGCCTGGGTGGCGCGGGCGCTGAGCAAGGTCGAGAGCGACAACGGTCGGTTCAAAACGATGGCGGACGAGGGGTGGGAGGAATAGCCCAACCGCCACCGCTGATAGGTCGCATAGGTCCAATAAGCCCTATAAGACCTATGTGAAGGCGTCATTCCGGGGCGCCGCAGGCGAACCCGGAATCGACCCGAAGCCGGGGACGCATCAAGTGGAGACAACGAGGTTTTGGTGAATTGCGGTTTCCGCGATGCAGCCCCGTGTGGCATTGAGAACCAAGCATTACCCCGGACCAGAGCCGGTTCATCCCTACACGCGAGGATTTACAACATGAGCGATCTGAAACTGGCCGTGGCCGAGAACGACCCCATTCTTGAGAGCGATTTCATCAAGGAAATCATCAAGCAGATGCGGGCGGTCGACACCTACGGGATGTACGACAAATGGGGCGCGGCGCGGATCGTCGACCCCTACGTCATCACCCCCGAGCGCAAGAGCGAGATCCCGGTGGTGGGCGACCCCGACGAGTTCACCATCGCCCGGGTCAAGGCCTTCTACAACGCCATCGCCAACATGATCGAGAAGGAGTGCGGCCTGATGGCGGTCCCCATGATCAACCTGACCCACGAGGGTTTTGGTCGGGTGGTCATCACCGTCGGCAAGCTGGTGGCGATGGACAAGAACCTGCGCGATGTCCACCGCTTCGGTTTCCCCTCCCTTTCGAAGATGAAGGACGAGGCCGACAAGGTCCTCTCCATCGCCCTGCAACTGATCGGCGATCACAGCAAGGTCGCCGGGCTGTAAAGCCCAGCCTCCCCTGCCGACTGTAGGCGGGGAGGCGCAGCGCGATGTTGGAATTCCGTCTTTGGAGACTTCCCCCTTCACTGACGGAATCGGTCTGGACGCGGGGTGGCCGCCGGGGTTTTCCGGCGGGTGCCCCGGCTGGCGGCCCCGCGTCCGGGCCGTACTTGTGTTCCGGGTCTTTCTGGGGATCGCAACCGCCCTGTGGGGCGGCCCGCCCAGGGAACCCGCAAAGGTTTGGCGCTGCGCCTGATCGAGCCGCCCCTGCTGCTGAGCAGGCGTGGTTATGAGGAATAACGCGATGAACGACGAAGAACTAAAAGCGCTGCAAAAAGAGGTGCGTAAGAAAAAGCGGATCGCCAGCGAGTGGGCCAGCCAGCTCCACGATCTGGTCGAGGATCGCTTGCCCGCCGGATTCGAAGAGATTCCCGGCATTGCCCAGTCGACCTACGACGCCTGCCAGGATTGGGCCGAGGCCAACGCTCGGCTGATCGCGGCGGGCGGCGGCCAGTAAATCGAGCATCCACCCCATCCCACTTGCACGAGGGTTGAACACTATGAGCGACGTGATTACCGGTATTACCCGTGGCGGCAGCGCCTGGACCCCGCAATTCATCAAGGCTGTCGACCCTGAAAACTGCATCGGTTGCGGCCGCTGCTACAAGGTCTGCCCCCGCGACGTCTTCGACCTGGTCGAGAAATCCGAGCTGGTCGAGATGGACGACGACGATTTCGACGATGACGACAACGCCATGGTCATGGCGATTAAAGATGCACTGGACTGCATCGGCTGCCTGGCCTGCTCCAAGGTTTGCCCCAAAGAGTGCCACAGCCACGCCCCGGCGGCGGTTGGGGCCTAAGTCGTGGGTCGTGTGGTCGATGCGGCGGGGGCGTTTGGCAATCTGCCAGCCGGGGTTGCCGACGTGGTGGCCCAGGCCATCGCCCTGCGCGGCACCGAGCCCGACCGCGCCGAAATGCTGATGTGGAAGGCCCAGGCCGCCGATCCCACCAGCCTCGAAATGTACGTGGGGCTGGCCAAGTTCTACCTCCACGCCGGACGCCTCAAACAGTCCCGCATTGCCCTTGATCTGGGCTACGGCGAGGCGTCGCGGCAGGGACGGATTTCGGGCGATTGGCGCGATCTGACCGCAGAGGAGCTGCGTTTGGCTGGGGATGTGGGCCGCAAGGCGCTGCTCTTCATGAAGGGGCGGGCTTTCATTCGCCTTCGCCAAGGTCATGTGGAGGAGTCATGGGCGCTGCTCGACCGCTTGGCCGAGCTCGACCCCGACGATGGGGTGGGGGCCGAGACGATTCGGGCTTTGGCGCGGGCCTGCGGACCTGAAGAGGGGGAGCAGGCCGAGCGGCTTGGCCCGGAAGCAGGGCTACGCCAGGCGAGTTAAGGGTGTGGGGTAGGGGCGCGGGGAAGATCGACTCTGCCTTCGCCGTCGAAAAAACCGGCTACCACGAAACACACGAAACCACACGAAAAGTGCGGCGGAACCTATAAAGGCGTCATCCCGTGACGGCGCAGCCGGACCCGGAATCCAATTTGATCCTCGGGACGCCTTAGTTTTGTGGTTTGCGCGATTTTTGGAGGGACGTGCTCCGTCGTGGCCGCCTTTGAATTTAAGACCGAAAGGCGGACGAGACGCAGCGTTTCCCTCCAGGGGGCCGACGCTTCGTTCGGCCGGTAAACAAAAGCCCGCTACCCAAAGCAAGGCGACCATTGCCGCCCCGAAAAAATGCAATATTTGTTGGAGCGTCGTTTTTCCACCTGTCCTGAGCCTCCCGTTCATCCTGAGCCTGTCGAAGGACGAAGAACCCGGAGGAGCGAGGGGACTGAAAACCAGCAAGAGCGATCCCATGCCCGACACCCATCCCCCCCGCATCATCCTGGCCCACAAGCAATCGACCAGCGGGCGCGTGCGCTTTTTGTTGATGCCCCACACCGGGGTCTGCGGCGACGACCCGCTGCCCGGCGGTGCCGCCCTGCGCGACGAAGACGAGGCGCAGGCGCAGGCGGTGTTGCACCATCCGGCTGCCGTGGCCAAAGAGGCGGCCGAGAAGCTGGGGTTGGTCCCCGGCGACATCGCCCCCGAGGCGGGATTCCACGAGGTGGTCGACACCGCGACCGGGCCGCTGTCGCTCTTTCTCGGCCTCTTCACCGCCATCGACCCCCCCTTCGCCGCCGCCGAGGCGGTCGAGGCCTGTTTCATCCCCCTGACCGAAATCCGGATCCTCCCCCCCATGGAGCAGGAGCTGGCACGACGGGCCTACGTCCACCTGATGGAAGGTTAATAGCAGCCCCATGCCGATCCGCCCCGCCACCCCCGCCAACATCCACGACATGACCGTGCTGCTCGGCCTGCTCTTCGCCATCGAGCAGGACTTCGCCTTCGACCGCGACAAGCACAAACAGGGACTCAAAGCGCTGCTGGATCACCCCGAGCGGGCTCAGGCCTGGGTTGCGGTGTGGGGGGGGAAGGTGGTGGGGATGGTGACGGTGCAGACGGTGATCTCGTCCGCCGAGGGGGGGGAGGCGGGGCGCGTTGAAGATTTGGTGGTCGCACCAGCGCACCGGCGCAAGGGGCTGGCCGCCAAGCTGCTTAACGCCGCTGAGGACTGGTGCCGCAACCGCAACATCGCCCGCATCGAGCTGCTGGCCGACCTCGACAACGCCCCGGCGCTGAATTTTTACCGCCGCAGCGGCTGGCGGCAGACCAATCTTGGGGCGTGGCAGAAGCGGGTTTAGGGGTGGGTAGCTCCAAACTAAGGCACAAAAAAAGCCTCCGATCAGGAGGCTTTTTTTGTGCTCGATGTTTTCATCAATAGGGCGATTTTCTATGAAAAAATCACCCCATTATTTCTTCGAACGACTGGCCGCATCGCAGGCCTTGGTGGCCCATTGAATCAATGTTTCGGCCTCTTCTAATACCTCGGCTGGGGTCTCGTAAAAATTGAGTTTTCGGCTGCCATCTTTGCCGTAGGTGTACTGAACCATCCCTTTTTCGATGAAATCATCGACGTTGCCCGCATCGACCCTCAGCCAGAGCGACCCGTGTTTGATTTTGGCAAATGCGGCCCCGTTTCTCAGCAGCGCCGTCCCTCCGAATTGGTTGCTGGTTTCAAATGTTCCCATGCTGCTGAGTTGATCGAGCACAAAAGCTGTAAACTCTGAATCGACCGACATGTTGGACGCTCCATTAGATGAGAGGGCGTTCGAGCATAGATAATGGCTCGAATGGATTGGGCAGATAGAATCTAGCATCGCGGCGGCGTTCGTGTCGCGGTTCAGATTAGATTGGCGAATCAGATTGACGGGTCAGATCGGGGGCTCCCGCCCGATCCAAAAACGTATCGTTCGAGCCCACCGCCCTAAAGAGGGTAAACCCGATTCGGATCTAGGCGTCGCGGTTGGGGCCGTTTCATCAAAACGGTTTGCATTCCTGAACGATTGGATATCATCAGATGTATTGAAACATCTAGAGGTATCAATAGGAATAACCATGGGCCGAAAAAAGAATTACGACCGCGATGTGTTGATTCAAAAGGCGGTAGAAATATTTCGAGATCACGGTTTTGCCGGGACCTCGACGCAGATGCTCGTTGAAGGTCTTGGGGTGAACCGTTTTAGCCTGTACGCCGAATTTGGCAACAAACAGTTGCTGTTTGAGGCCGCGCTCGAACGTTACAATCACAAGGTTGTGCAGCGCAGTTTTAGCCCACTGGAAGGGGCTGATGCGGGTGTCGAAGAGATTCGTACGTTGCTTTCATTTTACGCATCGGCGGGCGAGGGTCCGGCAGCGGGTCGGGGTTGCCTGTTGTGCAATACAGCCGTTGAGTTCGGCCCGGTTGATCCCACCGGCGCCGGGTTGATCCACGGCTATTTCGAGCATATTTCTAAGGCCTATTTAGCAGCATTGAGCAACGCCCACCGAAAAGGTGAGCTGCGCAGTTCAGTTGCACTCAATGAAGAGGCCGACTTCTTTACCGCTTCGACCCTTGGATTGTTCGTTTTAATCAGAGCCAAGGCCGCCCCAAAAACCATCCAAAACGCCGCAAAAATAGCGATGGACCACCTTGAAGGGCTCCGCGCTTCAAGCGATTAAGCGCTCGACCCACCCCCCCCCAGGGTTTCGGTCCTTGTCATGCCCGCCGCCACCAAGCTTTTGATCCTTGCCCGGCCCTTGCCCAGCCCTTGCCCAGCCCTTGCCCAGCCCTCAACGGGGACCCCGAACGGTATTCGAGGTCCCCACAAGGATGCCCTGCTGATCGGCTCAAACTAAGGTTACATATTCCGGGTGACCAAAATGTTCATCGCCGAAAAGCCCTTGTCGCGCATGGGGATGAGCGCGGTGTATTGCTCGGATGCGAACATCGTGGTGATCGCCTCGACCGAGTCGAAGTCCATCACCATGGCCATGCCGCTAGGGGTGCCGTGAAGGACGTTTTCGACCTTCAAGCGTTTCACCAGCTTACCGCCAGCGCCCAAGAGCAACGGCATCACCCCCTGCAGGTAGCCTTGAATCGATTCCATCTCGTTGGGGTTCGGGGTCCCGGTGACCACCAGGGTTGCGCTCTCGCTCATGGCTATCCTCATTAAGTTGTTATGATTTAAAACTAACCGGTCAGTTAGTTAACGCGGGGTTTGTATCGAGAAGCGGTGGATGCGTCAAGGGGGAACTGCGACGGTGCCGCGGGTGACCGCGCCCGACGAGGGGGGGGCGGGCGGGGCTGATCGAGGATGGGTTGCCGTGCCCGCCGCATTGCCCGCATCGCTAGCGGCTGGCCGACCTCGACAACGCCCCGGCGTTGAATTTTTACCGCCGCAATGGCTGGCGGCAGACCAACCTGGGGGCGTGGCAGAAGCGGGTGTAGGGGGTGGGTTTTTTAGCAGTGGAAGACGAAGGGCCTCCCGTGGGGAGGCCTTTTTTGTGGTTGTGGATTGCGGGTTTGGGTGGTGCGTGGCATAAGGTCTGGGCAGCGTCGGCGGGAGGTCGAAGGGATTGTGCAACATCGTTTCTGTAAAAAGCCCTGGTCTCTTCTATTCGGCAGCCGGGATCAGATTTTGAAGTTCAGGTAGATTTTGCCGGCCATCCACTCCTCGTCGAATTCGGCGAGGAGTGCGCTGACCAGGCGTAGGCACGCGTCTGGATTGGGGAAGATAGAGGCGACGCGAGTTCGGCGTTTAAGCTCCCGATTGATGCGTTCCAGTCCATTGGTGGTGCGTATCCTGACTCTGTGGTGAGCCGGGAAGTCGAATGCAGCCAGCCCCTCCGGTAGGTTTTCCTCGGCCCATGCCGCCAGCTTGGGGGCCTCCTTGTGCCACTGTTCGACGGCTTGCTCCAGCAGACGCTGCGCCTCGTCCTTGTCGGGGGCGTTGAAGATGGCGCGGATGCGCTGGGCGACGGCCGGGCGCTGTTCGAGACGGGCCACGTAGCCCACCGCGTTCTGTTGAAGGTGGAACTGGCAGCGTTGCCAGGGGACGCTGGGGAAGACGGCACGCCGGGCCGCCTTGAGGCCAGTGTGGCTGTCGGCCACGATGAGTTTCACCCCACACAAACCCCGGCGTACCAGGGAGTCGAGGAAGCCGCGCCAATGAATCTCGGCCTCGGAAAGCTCCACCGAAACCCCCAGCACCCGGCGATGCCCCTCGGCGGTGACGCCCACCGCGACCAAGACCGCGCAATCGACGATCTGCCCCTCGGTACGCACCCGTTCATAACGGGCATCGAGAAACACGTAGGGGGTTGGCCCCAAAGGGCGCTGGCGCCAAGCGGCGAGCCCCTCGTCGAGAGTCTTGGCGGCCCGGCTGACCTGCGTCGAGGAGATCGCCACCTGCGGTCCCACCAGTTTCTGCAACACCGTGACGACCTTTCGGGTCGAGACCCCTTGGACGTACATCTCGGCCAAGGCAAGGTTCACGGCCCGTTCGGTACGAGACCCTTTTTCCAGGGCGCTGGGGTAAAAGCTGCTGTCGCGCACCTGGGGTACCTCGACGGTGATCTCACCAAGACGGGTCGTCATGGTTTTGGGTTTGAAGCCGTTGGCATAGCCTAGGCGCTCGCTGGTACGTTCGTAGGGGTTGGCGCCCAAATGTTGCGCCCGTTCGATCTTGCAAGCCTCGTTGATCAGAATTCGAAGCGCCTCTCCGGCGCCATCCAGGCCCTGATTCAACAACGCCGAAAAAGCCCCCTCCAAGGGGTGGCTGGGGTCTACGTGTACGGCCATGACGTTTCTCCTTCAAGGGTGAGTGAAAAGCGGCATCAAAGAAGAACCTAAGACCCCGGCCAACAGGGAAGGCAGAAATTACAGAATGAAGGTTGCACTAACCGCCAATCATGCCCCCTCGGTCTTAACAAAACCTACTGTCCAGTTTTTGGGGTCCACTTCACGTTATTTGAGCGGGCGTTGCTTGGAAAGGGTAG
>MNWR01000109.1 GCA_001872725.1 Proteobacteria bacterium CG1_02_64_396
GTCACATAGCCACCACTATGATCCTCAAAACCGTGAAAATTTGGCCTCGATTCCCCACTCGGCTCGCTACGGACGCTCAAGCCCGACAGACTCCTAGAATATTGGTGGAAGGGCGGCCCCGACCCCTGGTGAGGGCTGCTGCAGCGACCCCTTGGGAAGCGCTGATTCAATAGCGCTTCCTTTACAGCGCCATCGCCGCCCCCGAGCGGGTGGTCGAGGCTTTTCGGGGGGGGGGCCATCTGGGGCCGAAGAACCCGTCTTGGGGTCACCACCGCCAAGAATGCGGTGCGACTTCCCCCAACGTTGGCGCTTGATCCCGACCTGAGGGTGGTGGCCCAAGCGCGGGTATGGGATCCTTCCCCCCTGATGGCACAAATCCAACGCCTCGTTCATTCCTCATAAATTGCGAATCGCAAGGAGGGCTCCATGGCCCTGGTCGACCCCAAACTTCTGGAGATCCTGGTCTGCCCCCAATGCAAGGGGAAGGTGACCGTCAACGCCAAAGCCAGCCGCTTGGAATGCCCCGCCTGCAATCTGGCCTACCCGGTGCGCGACGGCATCCCGGTGATGCTGGTCGACGAAGCGGCCCCGCTGGAAAGCGACAACAAGGAATAATCGCTTCGTGAACACCCTGATTTATTACGGTTTTTCGCTACTGCTGCGTGTGCTTTCGTGGCTACCGCTGCGCGGGGCCCGTCTGTTCGGCGCTGCGGTGACCGAGCTGGCCTATTGGCTCACCCCCCGTCCCCGCCGCGACGCCCTGCTCAACCTTGAAACGGCCTTCCCCAACCTGCCCCGATCCTCGCATCGCAAGGTTTTGCACGGCGCCTACCACTCGCTGGGGTATGTGTTGGGGGAGATGGGAGCGGTCGCCTATTGGTCCAAGGAGCGCTTCTTGGACCACACCCGCATCGAAGGACTGGAACACTTCGAGCGTGCCCTGGCCCAGGGCAAGGGAGTGGTGGTGTTGACCGGCCACATCGGCAATTGGGAGTGGCTGACCCGGAGCGTTCTGGAGTTGAACGCCCCCATGGCCTACATCTACCGCAACCTTAAGCCACCCGGTCTCGATAAGCTGATGTACGGCATCCGGGCCGGAGGCGGCAACGTTCCGATTGCGCGCGAGGGGGGGCTACGCCCCATCCTGGCCGCCTTTAAAAAGGGGATGGCGGTGGGGCTGATTATGGATCAATGCGCCCCAATCGAATCGGGCAAATTCGTCCATTTTCTTGGCACCCCCGCCTGCTCCCACCCCACCCCCGGCACCCTACATCGCCTGACCGGGGTGCCGGTGGTGCCGATTTTTTGTGTCCGCGAAAAGGGGGGCTTTGTGCTGCAAGTCCAGCCCGAGCAACCCTATCCCCCCCCGAACAAGAGCGAGGCTTGGTTGTGGCAAGCCACCGCCATGGACCAAGCCGCCATCGAGGAGCAGGTGCGTCGCCACCCCAAGCAGTGGTTGTGGATGCACCGCCGCTTCTGGGTCACCCCCGACGGCCAAGAGAGCTTTTACCGCAGCAGTAAGTAACCGTGCTTCAGCCCACAAACGCGTCCCTTACTTCGGGTTGTGCTCCTGAGCATAGGCCTTGACCTGCGCCCAATCGTCAGCGAAGCGCTCCCGAATCTTCTCGAGCTGCCCCTTGGGGGTCAGCTCCACATCGTTGAACAGGGAATCGGGCAGAAGCAACGCTGCGTACATGATGAGGTACGAGGTGATCTGAAGTCGGCGCCATTGCAGCCAGCCGAGCAAGGTTTTGCGCGATCGGGTCTCTTGGGCCGGGAAGAGAAAACGGCTGAACTTGCGCACCGCCTTGAGCTGTTTTTCTTCGTAGGAGGGGTGGATGGCGCTTAGCGAAACCGCCTCCCGGTCGTAGGTCGATCCGGTGAAGGCAGCGATCTGATCGAAAAAAGCATAGGGGTCGCGTTTTAAATCTTCTTGGAACAACACCAGCGGCTTGTGGGTGAAGGTCTTCTCAAGAAGGCGGATTTTGTCCATGAAGATCAGCTCGTTGAGCTTCCACATCCCTTGGTCGTGGTCGATGTCGATGAATCCGTCGAAATCGACGTGGATGCCATTCTTGGCAAAGCGGCGATATTGCGAGGCAATCCAGCCGTCGTGACGACGAAAGACGATGATCGGATGGGCATCGGGGAAGTGCTGGGCAAACCGGGAGACCTCCTCCTCCATCTGCACATCGAACTCCCGCGAAACCAGATAACTGGGGAAGTTGGACCCCTTGATGCCGTCGATCACCCCTTGATACCACTTGGTGCGCTGGATGTAGTGGATCCCCTTGAGTTTGGGGAACAGGGCGTATTGCAGATAGGTGGTGCCGGTCTTGCCCAGCCCCACATGAAAGTAGATCTGCTTGGGTCGATTCGAGGTCATGGCGATTCCAGCACAGGCGACAAGGGGGGCAAACCGATTGCTCCACCGCGATTTAGAGGTTCTTCAAAAGGGGCGCAATGCTAGTTCTCAGGCTTGAAGCGTCAAGGTTGGGAGCACCTTTGGGGGCAACCAAAGTCCCGCACTCAAGACCGCCAGTCGTCCCCAATCTGGTCTTGATCGAGGCCTTTGAGCTTCGCTTCGGCGACAGAAGTCGCCTCCCACAATAAAGGACTGCCCCCGCCCGTAGGAGTATTCCCCGACCGCGACCCACCGACGCAGGCATCGCCACCGCCCGTGATCGACGTCGGGAACACCGCCTACCCAAAACCGCACCCCAGCATTACCCGCCCTGAACGGCCGCCACGACCTTTGCCGGCTCCAGACCATCCCAGCAGGTATAGGGGGCGCGTAGGGGGAGTTTGCCTCCGTGTTTGGAATAGGGGCGGCCGGGGCACTGCGCCTCCAGCACCAGCGACCCCTCCCCCGGCAGGTAGGGAGACATCCCGAACGCCGGCACCGTCGCCCCCCACAGTGAAACCACCCTCTTTTTGAAGGCGGCGGCCACATGCATCAGACCGGTGTCGTTGCTGACCACACAGACGGCATCGCGCACCAACGCCGCCGCCTGATTGAAGCTGGTTGCGCCGCAGGCGTCGAACACCCCCTCCCCCCCTTGCGCGGCGATCTGCGCCCCCCGCACTCGATCCTCGGGGCCGCCGAGCAAAACCACCGGCTGGCCGAGTTCGCGACAGGCCTGGGCCACCCACTTGGCGGGGTAGAGCTTGCCGCCGTGCTGCCCCCCAATCACCCATGCGACATACCCCTGCTCCCGATGGCGCCGGGGCAACAGCTCGGGATCAACCTCGTCCTCGGGGCGCAGGAAGAAATCGAGCCCCAGGCCATCGTTCTGGATCCCCAGCGGCGCCACCGTCGCCATGAAGCGGTCGACCATGTGGCCGGGGGGGAGCACATCCAAACCCAGGTGGATGTTGAGCCAGCGCCGGGCCGTCCCCTTGCGCACCACCTGGGCGGGACAGCCCAAACCGCGTCGCACCTGAAAGGAACGAGGGTTGTTGTGCAGGTCGACGACCCAATCGAAGGGGATGGATCTGAGTTGCGGCAGCACCTCGCCCACCTTGCGTTCGATGGCGTGCAGCCGGTCGATGCAGGGGTTGGCGGCCAGCAGGGGCAGGTAGCCCCGTTTGGTTAAAAAATGGACCTCGACATCGCCCCCGTTGCATTGCCGTTTAACCGCCCGAATCACCGGGGTGGTCATGACGATGTCGCCGATGGAGCTGAAACGGACGATAAGAACGTGGGCGGTCATGGGGGCTTTCTGGCTTGAAGGGCAAAGGGGCAGGTGCAGCGAAACGGGGGGTATTGTGACCTTCGGGGGGGGGGAATGCGACGTGTGATTGCCGCCGCCCCTACCCCTCCATCACCTCGACCAGGCCAGATTCCAGATCGTAGTAGGCTCCCACCACCTTAAGCCGCCCCTGGGCCACCGCTTTATGCAGAATCGGGGCATGGCGCAACCGCTCGACCACCAACGAGATCTGCGCTCGCACCGCATTATCCCAAAGGTTGCCCCCCACCTGCCGCGCCACCTCCACCGCCGGCGCCATCGCCTCGACCAGGAATTCCATATCGGCGGGGGCGGCAGCATTCCGATCGAGGGCCGCCATCGTCGCCCGCACCGCGCCGCATTGGGTGTGGCCGAGCACCACGATGAGGGCAATACCCAACTCGGCGACCCCGAATTCCAGACTGCCGAGCACCGCCCGATCCAGCACCTGCCCCGCCGTGCGGATGACGAAGAGATCGCCCAGCCCCTGATCGAAGATCAATTCGGGGGGAACCCGAGAATCGACGCAGCTCAAGACGGCGGCAAAGGGGTGCTGCCCCGCCGCCACCGCCACCCGGCGCCCCGGCGATTCATCCAGGGTGGGACGGTCGGCCACGTAGCGCCGGTTGCCAGCGAGCAGACGTTGCAAGGCTTGTTCGGGCATGGGGGGCTCCTTGGTCATCGCAAGATGTCGGTGTCAGGCTGCTTTTCGAGTCCCTCGACATTGGGGGAACTGCAACACCCCCAAAACGCCTGGCCTGCATTCGGGCCGCGCCGGGACTGCCACCGACTCGTCACCGCTCCCCCTTTCGGCGTCATCTCCGCGACGCGGGGTGGGGATGGGGGGTGACGACAAGCCTTATGGAGGGGCACGTTGTGCTGTGGCCTGGACGCGACGCAGCGCGTCCCACTCAAAAACGGTCAATCCTGAGCAGGTTGAGTGAAGCCGAAGTCCCGCTCCACCTTACAGACCCGTACCTGAAACGAGGCGTACCAATCACCCGCCCGCGCCTGAGCCTGCCGATGAAAAGGGTGATTCTTCCACCCCTCGATGGCCTCCAGGCTTGCCCAGTACGAGACCGAAACCCCGACCTCTTGCCGGGCGCTGTCGAAGCCCAAAAAACCGGGCTGTTGCCGGGCCAACGCCAGCACCTCGTGGGCAAAATCGGCGTAACCGGTATCGCCGGGAATCAGGGTGGAGGTGAAGATGACGGCGTAGTAGGGAGGGGTCATGGGGGGGGCCGGGGGAAAAGGAGGGGCGAAAAGCCTACCTTCTTTGAAGAACCCAATAACCTAGTGAAACTGCGGCAATAGCAAGGATGATTCCCACCACAACCTGCCCGCTTTCCTTCTTTCCATGTGCGACCCCCTTGGCTAGGTGCTCACAATTGTGGGTAAAAAGGTTATACGGGCGTTTTTCCTGGAGTTCACGCCGGGCTCGTTGAAGAACTGCGGGGATGTTTCCACTGCCACGTTGTACCGACACCGGTCGGCCATCGGCAAAAACATCTAAAGAAACAACGTGAGTCCCTCCCTGAGGGGTGTTGTGGAGGACTCCGCGACGTACAAGCCATAGTGAGTGGCGGGTCCTTTGGGACGGGTGAGGATGTCGCCAATTTGGTATTCATAAGACATGATTATCTCCTTGCTGCCGCAAAATGCGGCTCTAAGTGGGTAAGTTATTCGCATAATGGGTAAAAAGAAGAGAGGTGTCAATGCCCGACCCAAACGTGACTACGTATTCGATCTTGGTGGGAAATGTCATCAGTCGTTGGCGGAAGATTCAAAACTTTGACCAAACTGCCTTGGCTCAGGAGGTGGGGGTTTCCCAATCCACTTGGTCCAGGATTGAGCGAGGGCAGATCGCAATAACGGCGGAGCAGTTGCTCAGGGTTGCAGATGCTCTGGGGGTACAACCGACGACAATTTTGGCCGAGGCCGACCGGCTCCGAAGTGAGTTGAAAAATAAGGAAAATGTTGAAGTTGTTTCTTCCAAAGAGGCGGAGGGAATGGGTGTAGGTGCTGCCCTTCTGACCGCTGCTGCCATCGGCGTGCTGATTGCCGCGTTGTCCAGAAAGTAAGAGCCGGTTCTCCTCGATGCGCCAGCAACGCCCCGAGAGGCATCATTCCTGCGTTCGCGGCAATGACGCCGGGGGGCGCCCCCCTCGCCATCACACCAAAAACACCAACACCCCAAACGTACAGAACAACACAAAATGGACCATCCCCTCCAGGGCGTTGGTTTCGCCGTTGCTCAGGTTGACGATGGCCACCAGCAGCGTCAGACCGATCATCCCCCCTTGCAGCAGGGTCAGCCCCATGATGATGTCGGTGCCGGTCGCCAGGGCAATCGCCTCGACCACCGGGATTGTCAGCAGCACGGTCGCCAGTGAGGCCCCTAAGGCAATGTTGACCACCGTCTGCATCCGGTCGGCCCGGGCGGCACGCAGCGCCGTGAGGATCTCGGGACTGGCCGAGATCACCGCCACGCTTACCGCCGCCAAGCCCAGCGGCCATCCGGTCGCCTCGATCCCGGCGTTCATGAAGGCCGAAAGCAGTTCGGCCAACACCCCGATAACGGCAATCGACCCCACCAGCAAGGCGCCATGGAACAGGGTGCTCCCCTCCCCCGCTCCAACGTGCTCCTGCCCCTCCTGCCCGTATTCGTACTCGAAGAAGTAACGGTGCTCGATGGTTTGCAGCCGGGTGAAGGCGACGTACATCAGGGCGATGGCGACGATGGAAAAGACCGAGTAGGCCCGCCACACCTCGGGGCGGATGAAATCGGGGATCACCATCCCGACCCCCACCGCAGTGAGGATCATGGCGATGTAGGAGTTGGAGCTGTCGACGTTGTAGTGCTGGGAGCCGTGTTTGAGCCCGCCGATGATGGCGGCGACCCCGAGGATGCCGTTGATATCGAGCATCAGGGCGGCGTAGATGGTGTCGCGCACCAGGGTCGGGTTGTGGCTGGAGGTCATCAGGATGACCAGCATGATGACCTCGACGCTGACCGCCGCCACCGTGAGGATCAGGGTGCCGAAGGGCTCCCCGAGCTTGTGGGCCAACACCTCGGCGTGATGGGCGACCCGGAACGAAGCGATCAGGATGGCGGCAAAAATCAGGGCGAAAACAGCGCCGACCATCGCCAATCCGTCATGCAGCAGGGTGTGCTCAAGCGGGAAAAGCACCGCCAGCAAGACCAGGGCGAAAAGGAGCCCTTTTTCGTGGATCAACAAAGACATGGGGGCAGCGACCTCACAACCAAAAGCGGCTCGCTCGAAGCCGCAAAGACACGAAGAACATCAAGAACACCGGAGATTTCGGGTAGGCCCCACCAGCTTCACTCACATCAACCGCCTAAGGAAACGCTGAAAAGGCATCCTGCCTCTTGAATCAGCGACGCCTGGCAAAAACCAAAAGCGATTGCGTCTGAGGCGACAAGGTAGGAGCGCCGCCCTCGGCGCGATTGCGTCTGAGGCGACCCGGTAGGAGCGCCGCCCTCGGCGCGATTGCGTCCTTAAGTCGCCTCCTACGACCGCGCTATTTTGGCGACCCATCCCTGAGCCGCTCGGAAGCGCCGAATAAATCGGCGCTTCCCTAACTCAAAACCAAATCCCTCTTGGTTTTGCCTTACTTCCCAGCTTTCGCGTGCCTTGCGTAAGATCGGTTTTCGTCTCTTTACCCCTGCTCCAACATCTGCTCAAACCTCGACGCCGGTTCCGCCTTGGCAAACAGGTACCCCTGGGCGTAATCGCAACCGAATTCGATCAGCACGTCGCGCTGCTCCTGGGTCTCCACCCCCTCGGCCACTGTTTTGATCCCCAGTTTGTGGGCCATGCCGATGATCGCCTCGGTCAGGGTCCGGTCGCTGGCATCTTCCGCCAGGGATGAAATGAAGGAGCGGTCGATCTTCAGGTAGTCGATATCGAATTTCTTCAGGTACGACAGCGCCGAAAAACCGGTACCGAAATCGTCGATAGAAACCTCGACCCCGACGTCACGCATTTGCAGCAGCAGCCGTTTGATGTGGGGCGAGGCGTGGAGCAGCAGCCCTTCGGTGATCTCCACGGTGATCGCCTCACCCGGCAAACCCCACTTGGTCATCTCGGCGATCCAGTCGCAGCCGTTGGGGTCGTCGATGAACTGGGCGGGGGACTTGTTGACGCTGACCTGAATCCACCGCCCCCACAGCTCGTGCCAGCGCAGAATTTGGCTTGCGACCTGGTCGAACATCCAGTCGCCGATCTCGCGGATCAACCCCGCCTCCTCGGCCAGGGGGATGAAAATCGAGGGTTCGACCCACCCCCGTTGGGGATGGCGCCAACGCATCAAAGCCTCAGCCTTGGCGATGCTGCCGTCTCTTAAATTGACGATGGGTTGGTAATAGACCTCAAGTTCGCCGTGGACCAAGGCATGCCGCAGATCGTTGATCAAACCGATTCGGGCCATCGCATCGCGCTGCATCGATTCGGTGTAGTAGCTGAAGCGGTCGCGCCCCGCCCCCTTGGCGACGTACATCGCCTGATCGGCGTTTTTGAGCAGGTCCTCGCTATGGCGGGCGTCATCGGGGAAGAAGGTAATGCCGATGCTGGCCGAGACGTAGCCCTCCTCGCCGTCGAGATCGTAGGGGGCACGCAGGGTGTGCAGAATCGAGCGGACAATCGGTTCGACATGGACGGTTTGACGGACATCGGGCAGCACCACCGTGAACTCGTCCCCTCCGAGCCTGGCAACGATGTCCCCCTCGCGCACACATTTTCCGATTCGCCGCGCCGCCTCCCCAAGCAGCAGATCCCCCTTGCTGTGCCCCAGGGTGTCGTTGATCTCTTTGAAGCGATCCAAGTCGATAAAAAGCACCGCCAATTTGTGTCCCCGTCGCCGTTCTTGACGGAGCTCCTGGTCGAGTCGATCCCGGAACAGACGACGGTTGGGCAGGCCGGTCAGGCCGTCATAATTGGCCTGGCGCCAGATCAGGTCGTCCATCTGTTTTTTCTCGGTGATATCCGAGAACAAAGCCACATGGCGAAAGGGGGTGCCGTCGGGGTTGCGGATCAGGCTGATCGAGGTCCACTTGGCGTAGAGCGAACCATCCTTGCGTCGATCCCAGATCTCCCCCTGCCAATGCCCTTGGTTGAGGATGGCGTGCCACATCGTGCGATAGAAGGCTTTGTCGTGGCGCCCCGACGAGAGCACCTTAGGATCCTTGCCCACCACCTCATCGAGGGTGTAGCCGGTGATCTGAGTGAAAGCGGGATTGACGTCGATGATGTGGTTGGCCGCGTCGGTCACCAAGATTGCCTCGCCGCTCTCCCGGTAGATCATCGCCGCCAATTGCAGCGATTCCTCGGCCTGCTTGCGTGCGGTGATGTTGCGGGCGTAGCCGGTGGTCCCCAGCACCTCGCCCCGCTCATCGACGATGGGGGTTTTGAAGGTCTCGTACCAGACCGTCGCTCCATGCTCCAACACCGGCTGCTCGACGAAGTACTTATCTTTGTTTTCAATGACTTGTCGATCCGCCTCCAAAAAACGGTCGACTCGGTCGGAGGGCCACACCTCTTCGGTGGTACGACCGAGCACCTCGCCGAGCTGCTCCTTGCCAGCCGTCTCTAAAAAGGGGCGATTGGCGGCGATGTAGCGCCCCTGGGTGTCTTTAAGCCACACCATGTAGGGCAAGTTGTCGAGAATCGACCGCAGCGCCGCCTCTTGCTCGCGTAGCTTTTGTTCACCCAGCTTACGTTTGGTGACGTCGCGCTGGGAGGCATAGGCGTAGCGGCACTCGTCGATCCGCACCACCACAACGTTGATCTCGACATCGATGATCGTGCCATCCTTGCGCCGTTGTCGTGCCTCTAGAAAACCCCCTTCCGGGTCGAAGCGACCCAGAAGACAAGCAAAATCGACCTCTCGGGGAATCGCCACGTCCCAGTCAGAAACGTGCATCCCGGCCATCTCGCCCGGCTCGTACCCCAACATCCGCTCGAATGACCCACCGGCCTGCACCAAAAAACCGTGCTCGTCGATGATGTGCAGGCCGTCGTGGGCTGCCCGGAAGAGCCCTGCGTTTTTCAGGGTCTCTTGCAGCAGCGCCTGTTCTGAACGCTTGCGCTCGCTGATGTCCAGGTTGATCCCGACCACCCGCAGCGGCTCCCCCTCCTTTCCCCACTGCACCACCTTGGCTTTGCCCAACACCCACACATAGTGGCCGTTCTTGTGGCGCAAACGGTGTTCGAGGGCGTAGTGGGCCACCGCTCCGTCAAGCATGGCCTGCAACTGTTTTTGGGCGACTGGAAGATCCTCGGGATGACACAGGCTCTCCCAATCCTTCAGGGTCACGCTGGACTCGGTTGCCGCAATCCCGAGCATCCGCGTCCACCAGGGGGAGACCTCAATGGTGGCCGAGGTCAGGTCCCAATCCCAAAGCCCCTCCTCGGCGCTCTCCAACGCCAACTGCAACCGCTCCTCGTTTTCAAGCAGCGAGCGTTCCCAACGTCGTTGTTGGGTGATGTCTTGAAAGATACATTGAAAAATCGGAGGACCGCCCGGCGTCTCCACCAACCGAACCGAGGCGTGAATGTCGAGGATCTTGCCGCTCTTGGTGCGGTGCTGGGTGACGAAATCGTCCTGACCCGTCTTGGCGATGGTTGCGGCGTGTTTTTGGATCTCTTCCGGGTTCTCTATGACCTCGAACTGGGGGATGGTCAGTTCAAGCATCTCTTCGGGGGGGTATTCGTATTGGGTCAGGGTGGTCTGGTTGAAACCAATGACTTTGGCTTGCAGGTCGATCAGGACAATGCTGAAGGGCGACTGCTGGAAGAAGGCTTCGAACTGCTCCCGAAGGATGCGTCCCTCGGCCCCCTGCTCAAGATCATGGTAGGGGCCGGTTGATGTGTCGTCGGCAATGGGCTTGTCTGAAACGGTCATCGCGGCGGCCTATGTTGGGTGGGCGGTATTCCCTCTGGGGTTGTTATCGAACCACACCACCATCCGGAAGACAAAAAACCCGCGATCAAACGCGGGTTTTTTGTGGCTTGTGTTGAAACCAGACGATGCCCTCTTCAGCACCCCTTGCCGTAATAGAGGTTGACCGTATGGGTTGCCTCGGCAAAGAAGAGCCAGCGTTCCAGCAGCATCCCCACCAGCGCCACCGCCACCATGCCGATCCCCGCCCCCACCATGAACCCCTTGCTCATCATGACGCTGAGCAGTACCAGCGGCACGATGAAGGCCAGCACGTACACCATGATTTTGAGCCCAGCGGCGTGGGTGCGGGCGATCTGGTAGCCGAACTCCTTCATCAAAAAGTTCGGGTGGGTGTGCCCCTTGTCGAGCAGCCGCACCTCGCCCCGACGCAGGCCGGTCGCGGTTTGCAGGGTCGAGCCATGGGTCATGGTGCCGATCCAGAACCAGTAGATTCCCTTGAACAGCGCGGTCAGAACGATCAACGCCAGGGTTCCCAGGGCCAGTACCCCCAGAGCGTCGATTCCCCCGCCCAATCCCCCCAGGGTCACCACCGCGACCCCACCCAGCATCAAGCCATTGAGGATGTACAGCACCGGCACCAGCGAGGTATTCCACTGCCGGATCGTCTTCAGGCAGCCGTAGATCATGCCGGTGGCAAAGACGGTGACGACCGCCAACACGGCGGCGACCGCCCCGGCCAGATCGCCCCAAAGGGTACCGCCCAGGTAGAGGCTGTAGGTGTAGATCAGGGCAAAGGGGTAGAAGGCAATCGCCAGAACCCCCTCGCGGGCCAGCCACGAGGTTTTGTAACGGGTCATCGCCCGCCAGGCCCGTTCGGGGTGACCCAGGTGAAAGGTCGAGGAGATCAGCCCGGCGGAGATCACCCCCAGGGCGACCAACATGCCGACCAAGCCGGTGGCGGGGTGGAGGGTGCCGAGCAGCACGTCGGCGAAGACCAACCAGACCACCAGTCCGAAACCGGCGCCGGAAAAAACGGTGAAGAAAATGACCGAAAATGCGGGATGCATGGTGTTCTCCAATTCAAACCATCGCGCCGAGGGCGGCGCTCCTACCAAGCGGAAGGCATCGCGCCGAGGGCGGCGCTCCTACACGTTTTCACATGTGGTGGATGCGCTGCGCTTATCCACCCTACGCCCCCAAATCCCTACCGCTTGATGACCTTGTTCACCCACCCCTTGATGGCGCCCGCCGCAGTCTCGAAGGGACCGGGGAGCACATCGTTGATGGGGATCGCGGGCCGCTCGCGGGGGGGCAGGTAGTGGTTGGTGGGGCTGTAGCCCAGTTCTGGCATCAGGGTGTAGCCGCCGCGCTCGCGCACCAACTGGCTGACATTGCTGCTCGGATCCTCAAAGTCGCCGAAGTGGCGGGCGTGGGCCGGGCAGGTGATGACGCAGGCCGGCTTGCGCTCGGACTCGGGCAGGTTTTCGTTGTAAATCCGGTCAATGCACAGGGTGCACTTCTTCATCACCCCGGCATCCTCGTCAAACTCGCGGGCGCCATAGGGGCAGGCCCAGGAGCAGTACTTACAGCCGATGCACTTGCTTTCATCCACCAGGACGATGCCGTCCTCGTCGCGCTTGAATGAGGCGCCGGTCGGGCAGACCGAGACACACTCGGCGTTCTGACAGTGCATACAGCTCTTGGGAAAATGGACCGTCTTGTTGTGGGGGTAGTCCCCCACCTCGAAGGAGTGGATCCGGTTGAACCAGACCCCGCTCGGCGACTTCCCGTAGGGGGTGTAGTCGACCATCGGGGCGTAGGCGCCCGAGGTGTTCCACTCTTTGCAGTTGACCGCGCAGGCATGGCAGCCAACACAGACGTCCAGATCGATGACGAGGCCCAGTTTTGACATAGTGAGCTCTCCTTAGGCCTTGTAGCGCAGGGTTTCGGGGCGATCGGCCAAGAAGTCGGGTTGGCCGATGGTCGGATGTTGAGGCCAGCTCCCCTCCTCCCCCGCAGCGGCGGGGCGGATCTTCACCCGCAGGTCGTACCAGGCCCCCTGGCCGGTGACCGGATCGGAGTTGGTGATCCGGCGCTCCCCCTCTTTTTCGGGCAAAAGCTCGCTGATGAGGTGGTTCATCAAGAACCCCTTGCGCGCTTCAGAGGCATTCGGGTCGAGGTTCCAGGCCCCCGACTGTTTGCCGATGGCGTTCCAGGTCCAGACGGTGTGCTCCTCCACCCCCTCCATCAGCTTGACCTGCACCCGGATCTTGCCGTGGTGCGACTCGACCCAGGCCCAGCTCAGATCCTCGATGCCCAGCTTGGCCGCCGCCTTGCGGTTCATGTAGAGGTAGTTCTGGCTGATGATCTGCCGCTGCCAGGCGTTCTGGGTATCCCAGCTGTGGTACATGATCATCGGGCGCTGATTGATGGCGTGGAATGGGTACTCATCCTCGTCGATGCGGGTTTGTTCGAGCGGGGCATACCAGATCGGCAGCGGGTCGAAGAAGGTGGCCAAACGCTCGGCATCGACCTTTTCTTTGGGACGCGGCCCCTCGTAAAGCCCCTGCCCCGCCAGCTTGAACTTCTGCATCGGCTCGGAATAAAGCTCGAAGATGATCGGCTCGGCGCTGCCGATGTAGCCCATCTCGACCGCCCAGTTGAGGTAGTCGCGGTTGACGTGCTTCATGAAGCGCATGTGCTCGGGCAGGTGGTACTGCCAGAAGCACTGGTTCTCGATGTATTTCTCCCATTGGTTGGGGTTGGGTGCGCCGCGCCCTTGTTGGTCGCCGTTCTCGCCCCGCCACCCCGAAAGAAAGCCGACCCCCGGCGCCCGCTCGTAGTGGGTGATGAACTGTTTGTAGCCGCTGAACTTGCGGCTGCCGTCCGCATGGGTAAAGGCGGGAAATTTCAGCCGCGAAGCGAGCTCGACCAGCACCTCTTGGAAGGGGCGCACGTCGCGGTCGAGTTCCACCAACGGCTGGCGGATCGAATCGGCGGGGCCGTCGGCTTCCGAGATTGGGCGGTCGAGCATCGAAATCGTGTCGAACCGTTCTAAGTAGGTGGTATCGGGCAGCACCAGGTCGGAAAACGAGACCATCTCGGAGTAGTAGGCGTCGCAGTAGATCAAGTGAGGGATCTTGTACGCCCCGTCTTCACCCTTGGCCTGGAGCATCTCCATCACGCCCGAGGTGTTCATGGTCGAGTTCCAGCTCATGTTGGCCATGAACATGAACAGGGTGTCGATGGGGTACGGATCGCCGTTGACTGCGTTGGTGATGACCATGTGCATCAGGCCGTGGGCGGCGATGGGGGCCTCCCAGGAGTAGGCCTTGTCGATCCGCACCGCTTTGCCGTCTGCGTCCATGAAGAGGTCTTCCGGCGCGGTCGGAAACCCCAGCGGCGCCCCCGGCAGGGGCGACATCGGCTGGATTTTGGTCAGATCGTTGACCGGCTTCTGATGGGGCGGAATCGGCTTAGGGAACGGGGGCTTGTAGCGGAAGCCGCCGGGACAGTCGATGGAGCCGAGCAGAATCTGGATGAAGTGGATCGCCCGGCAGGTGTGGAAGCCGTTGGAGTGGGCCGAGATGCCGCGCATGGCATGCATCGAAATGGGGCGCCCGACGAACTCGTCGTGCTCGCGACCCGCCCAGTCGGTCCACTTCACCGGCAGGCGGATCTCCTCCTTGAAGGCGACGTGGGCCATCTCCAGCGCCAGGCGACGAATCTGCTCGGCGGGGACGCCGCATTGATCGGCGACCGCCTCGGGGGCGTACTCGGCCGCCCCGTACCGTTCCACCATCAGGGTGAAGGCGGTCTTGAGGGTCAACCCCTCGGGGGAGGAGTAATTGCCAAACAGCGCCGGGGCGATGTCGACGGCGGTGGCGTCGACGAAGCCCTCTTGTTCAAGATCCCAGGCCAGCGGCTTGCCGTCACCATTGCGATAGATCAAGCCGTGGTTGGACTTGCCGGGATTGTCGATCACCAGATAGGGGGAGTTGGTATAACGGACGAGGAATTCCTCGTCGACGTTGCCTGTGTTGAGCAGGACGTTGAGGATCCCCATCGCCAGCAGCCCGTCGGTGCCGGGACGGACCGGGACCCACTCGTCGGCGACCGCCGAATAGCCAGTGCGCACCGGGTTGATCGAGACGAACTTGGCGCCGTTGCGCTTGACCTTCTCGATGCCGATCTTGATCGGGTTGGAGTCGTGGTCCTCGGCGATCCCCCACATCATGAAATACTTGGTGCGGTCCCAGTCGGGGGTGCCGAACTCCCAGAACGAACCGCCGAAGGTATACAGCCCCGCCGCCGCCATGTTGACCGAGCAAAAACCGCCGTGGGCGGCGTAGTTGGGGGTGCCGAACTGGGTCGCCCACAGCCCGGTGAGCGCCTGCATCTGGTCGCGCCCGGTGAAAAAGGCCAGCTTCTTGGGATCGGTCTGACGGATGTCGCCCAGCCACTTCTCGGCCAGCGCCAACGCCTCGTCCCATTCGATCTCTTTGAATTGGCCGCTGCCCCGGGGGCCGGTGCGCAGCAGGGGTTTGGTCAGTTTGGCGGGGGAGTACTGCTTCATGATCCCCGCCGACCCCTTGCCGCACAGCACCCCTTGGTTGGTGGGGTGGTTGGGGTTGCCCTGGATGTAACGGACCTTGCCGCCCCGCAGGGTGACCTTGATCCCGCAGCGGCAGGCGCACATATAGCAGGTCGAGTACTTGATCTCTTCCTGGGGGGATCCAGATTGGGCTTGGACGCTCATGGGCGCTCCCTGATCGATTCGTGGACCGGTACCAGGCGAATTGCGCCCGGATCTTTCGCGGCGCAAAGCCTGGGACCCGGTGGGGGAATCCTCAAGGACAAGCGGAGTGATGTTTGAATAAGGGGGGCTTATGGAGGGGGGATGGAGAACAGGTCCGACTGTTTCTTGAACAGACCACACGCTGGCCTGGGCGAATGGAATGAAGCAGTCCCAAAAAGCCGCGGTCCATGGTCATCCGAAGTCCCATAAGCTTGGCGACCACCCATCGGCCCGCTATAAAACCCTCTCGGGTTGGATAACCTCCAGAGAGGGAGAGGAACATGGATCAAGAGTCACACACCCTAGGCCGTGTCGTACTGCAAATATTGCCGACTGCAGAATCACAGCAAAAGGTCTTGGCCCTTCTTGGGCAAATCACCAAAGGGACGACACCGGAACAACTGGCCGCCAAAATTGCGTCTCCCCCCGTTGTTCTGACGTCGAAAATCGACTCGACCCAAGGTAAACGTTTGGTTGCCGCCCTCCTCCACGCAGGGGCCTTTGCCGTATTCGAACCACTCGCCCCTCCGCCTGAACTACATCCCGAAACGCTTGAGGAAGAACTCAACGCCCCCCCCACCCGACGCAACCGTTGGCGTCCCTGGGCAGCAGGTCTCGCAGCGTCATGTGCCGGGGTCATCGGTTGGATGACCTGGTATGCCCCCCCCGATTGGCTCATCCTGCTGACTTTGGATCCGCCATCGACCGTTTCGCGCACGGCCTCAGCAGCAACCAGGACCGTCAATCATGCCGAACCAGCCCAACCACAAAGCAGTTTACCGCAGCAATCGCGCATTTTGACGGTTGACCCTTCGCATATGGAAGAGGCCTATCTGGCCCCCTTCGCACTCCCCGCCGACCGCCGTTTTTCTGAAGCCGCACAGTGGTTGGCCGACAACCTTCCAAAACTGAGTCCGCAGGAAGGCCACCGTCAGCGCACCGTGGCACAACCCCAAACGCTAGGGGACACCACCACACTCTTGGTCAATCAGGAAGACCAAGTCGTGGAAACCCTTACCCTTTCGGCCCCCTATTCCTTCGCTGAAATGCTGCAAACACTCCGTCGAGCCCCCCAATGGCTCGATTGGCCGCTCACCGAAACCTCTGCCGACGCCGAGTCGACTGCGATACTCGATCAGGCGATGAGTGCGATGGAAAAGGCAGATCCACCCTACATCTTGGAGGGGTTACGCCTGATCTCAGAAGAGATCGCCAAATTAGGGCCACGTCCCGACCTGCTCGATGGGGCGGCGCGAGGCTACGCCTTGTTGGCCATGGTGATCGAACCCGACCCCATGAAGGGAAGCGAGGTGTTCATCTCCCGGGCCATGGCTCTTCTCGCCCTGGCTCAAGGCATGGCCGGAGCGGAGCAGTACCGGGAGACCGAAGCGCTAGTTGCTTTCGTTGCAGGCTACACCCGGCATGCCAACGAGGTTATGGCCGGCCTTGATCCCCAACAACCTCACCATTACTACCTCACTGCCGTACTCAACGCCTATCTGCGACAAGATCTCGATATGATGGGACAGTTGGCCAGCGCCTCGGATGAACCACTGATCGGAATCTACCTAGCCGTTCGTCTTGCCCGCTCGCTCAATCAATTCCAATTTGCCGAATCCGCTTCCCGATATCTCTTCATTGAGCACTCTCCCAATCGGCTGCTTTCCCTCATCGCTTTAATCCAAACCGGAGACCTTGGAGAGGCCAGGGTCCTGACCTCTCTGTATCCCTGGATTTTGCTCAACACCATGGAACGGGCTGTATCCCCATTTGCCCCCCCCACCGAACAATGGAAGGACCAAATACAAGGCTTTAATGGCTTTGAGAGCAATAGCGACATATCCCTAAGCCGATTCGACGAACTGGCAACGCAATGGCATCCGCTCGAAGGCAAAACAGGGGGGCCGATCCTCGACGAAGCAACCATTCGTCAGTTGTTTCGCACCCTGTATCAGGGGGCGCTCCAACTACGTTTCAACCTGCTGTACCACCGCTGGTACCACCTCGAACAAAGTCGGACCTTTGTCGCCCAGATCGCCAAACGGGATAACACCCATCCCTTGGTCAGAAAATGGCGCATCGACATCGCCAAAGAACAGGGGGAGCGGGAACAGGCCAAACAAGAACGGCTTGATGCGCTTGCCGACCCTGCGACACCCGAATGGATGGCCACCCAATATCTGCGCGAATTTGGGTATGCCGATGGCGACCGCTTGTTGCCGCTTGTACTACCGAGACTCGATAGCCGCCCAGACCAGCTCGATGTCCGAGGCTCTCTTCTGTGGGGCCTCAATAATCGTGTGGAGGCCCATGCGACATACCAACTGTTGCTCTCCAAAGATCCCTACCGGATGTCTCGATACGAAGACCTAGCCAAACTCGAAGGGGATGACACCCCCATTCAAAAAGGGATGGAGCAATTCCCCAACCACTTGACGATGCTTCGCTTCGCAGCCGAGTACTACACCTCACGCGTTGCCCCACAAGATCAGGCCAAGGCGATTCCGATCTACCTCACCATGAACCGGGTGGCTCCCCAGGAATACATCCCCATGCGCGCTCTGGGTGACTTGGCACTCAAACTCCACCGACCGGAGGAGGCCATCGAACCCCTGACCGTTTGGTTGGGCCAGTTCGATACCGGCGATCTCTCATCGGTATCGATCAAACTCACCCTGGCGCTCCTTCATTCCGAATTGGGCCACCACGAACAAGCCATCACGCTGGCAACCGAGGCGGCTGAAAGTTGGAAGGCCGACGCCCTGCTTGCCGCCGCCGAGGTCTTTCACGCCGTCGGACAACCCGAGCAGGCTCAGATCTACCTCGACCGCGTCAACGAGCGGTATCAAGGCCGGGACTACGTCTGTTCTGAAACCGCCAAAATCTATTGGCAGCAGGGGCGTTGGGACGATGCTGCAGCCAGCATTGCCATAGGACGAAAAGCAGGCGGCGCTGAGTCCTCCTGGTATCGGGACGACTTTGTCGAGGCCGTTAAAACCCTCTCTATTGATCAACTCATTGCCGCTGTCGACGCATTGCAAAAACAGGGGGCCGGATTCTGGGAAGTTGCCGAACTTGCTCGTCACTTGAGTCGTTCGGGCCATTTCGAACGTGCCCTTCTGTTGCTGGATGCCGCCACCACCAACGGGGAGTGGGAGCTCTGCTACAAAGCCACCGCCCGTTATCGGGTGACAGCCCACATCCAGGGGCATCAAGCAGGCATGAAGCAATTGCTCATTGATCTACCCACACCGGAATTACGCTCTACGGCTTTGCTGATTCTGTACCGTGATCACTCGTATGCTGCGATTCTCGATCTGTTTCAACCGCTGACTGAGGCCATGCCCCAAAACACCGATTGGCTTTGGCAGATGGGGCTCTCCTCCTGGCTCGCTTCGGACCGACAGCCGAAGACCATGAAACAACTTTTCGAGGATCACTATGCTCAGCCCCCCCATAGCGATGCGTACTACCATCGCATTGGGCAATTTTTGTTGGGCGTTCAGGGCATAGACGAAACCACCCTGTTGGCTGGAGCCGACACCGCCAAGAAACGTTGCGAGATCGCCTACCACATCGCGATGCATCGCCGTATACAGGGCGATTTTGATGGGGCGGCCCGTTGGTACTCGATGTCACTGGCAATCGGCTCCAACACCGGTGAAACGCTTTGGGCTTCCGAAGAATTAAATCTATGGGCAAGTGTCGGCGCCCTCCATCGGCATAAGACGCAAGTGGCCGATGAGAAAAACTGGCTTGAAATCAGTGGGTATGCGATGTGAGTTCTACCCATGAATGATCCTTTGAACCGGGGGGATCTCCTGTTCCTCCTTCTACATCGCCCATTCGTCGCCTCCCCCTAGCCCCCCAACCCCACCTCCCCCACCATGCCTCCAACAACGGAGGAGACCATGAGCGAACACCATTGGGATGCCATCGTCGTCGGCGGGGGGCTGGGCGGACTGACCGCGGGGGCGCTGTGCGCCATCGAGGGAATGCGGGTGCTGGTGCTGGAGCGGCACGACAAGGTCGGTGGGGCGGCGACCGTTTACCGGCGCAAGCACCTCGACATCGAGGTGGGGCTGCACGAACTCGACGGGCTCGACGCCGAGGACTTCAAGCTGCGGCTGTGGCGCAAACTCGACCTGGAACGGTGGATCGAGCCGATCTCGGAGGGGGTGCTTTACGAGGTGCGCCATGGCGACCATCCGCCGGTCGTGATGCCCGAAGGGTTTGAACCCGCCATCCAGGCCCTGAGCGCCCAATTCCCCGATCAGGCGGTGGGGATCCACCGCTACTTCGACACCCTGCGCACCATCCAGGGGGCGATGAAAACCCTCACCGCCGAATACCGCCCGGCGGGCTGGTGGTTTCGCGATCTGCCCAGGGCGCTGGTCGCCCTGATCCCCAACGTGCGTCAATCGCTCGACGGCCTGCTGCGCGACTGCTTCGGCGACGATCCGAGGCTCCCCCGCATCCTGGCCGCCAACCTCCTCTACTACGCCGACGACCCCCGCAAGATGGCGCTCCCCTTCTATGCCGCCGCCCAGGGCTCCTTCCATCGCGGCGGGGGGCACTACCTCAAGGGGGGATCGCAGCGGCTCAGCGATACCCTGGCCGCCATCGTCGTCGACAACGGGGGGCAGGTGCGCACCCGGCGGCAGGCGACCCGACTGCTGATCGATCAGGGGAGGATCGCCGGTGTGGCGCACGAACATGCCCCGCTGCTCACCCGCGAGGGACCGCCTCCGCCGCCAACCGGGGAGGATCCCCAAACCGACACCGCCCCGGTGGTGCTGGGCAACGCCGCCCCGCAGGTGCTCGCCGATCTGCTCCCCGAACCGCAGGCGTCCAAGCTGCGCGGCGCCTTCCAAGGGCGCGCCCCTTCGATTTCGCTCTGGGCGCTTTACCTCGGCTTCGACCGCCCCCCCGCCGACTTCGGGGTTGCGCACTACGCCACCTTCGTGCTCCCCGAGTCGTTCCAATCCCCCCGCGATTGGGCATCGCAAGCGGCGTTGCTGGGCGAACCGCCGACCCGTCACAGCGGGCAACAACTGGCGTTCACGTTTCTCGATTACAGCCGCCTGGGCGACACGGGACTCAACCGTGAGGGGCGCATGTTGGGGACGTTGACGGGGGTCGACCGGCTCGAAAATTGGGAGGATTTAAGCGAGGAGGACTACCGGGCCCGCAAGTCGGCGTGGCAGGCGCAGCTGCTCGAACGATTGGAGGGGTGTTTTCCCGGCATCGGCTCGGCCATCGTGTTTCAGGAGTTCGCCACCGCCCGGACCATGGCCAAGTATCTGAACACCCCCGGCGGCGCCGTCTACGGCTTCAACCCCTCCCCCGGCGAGTTCCGCCCCCCCAAGGCGGCGACCCCCATCCCCGGCCTCTACCTCGCCTCGGCCTTCGGGGCGATGGGAGGTGGCTTCACCGGGGCGATGCTGTCGGGGGAGCAGGCGGCCAAGGAGGTGTTGGCGCTGTGGTGAGCGGGCAGCGCAAGGTCATCCCCTTGCGGAACCACCCCAATCGTCGTCTCATCCCAGGTTAGTCCACTTAGCCAACTTCGATGCGGAGGCTCCATGAGCACCGTCAACATGCACGAAGCCAAAACCCACCTCTCCAGTCTGGTCGAGCAGGCGCTGGCCGGTCAGGAGGTGGTGATCGCCAAGGCCGGCAAACCGTTGGTGCGCTTGGTGCCGGTCGCCCAAGAGGGGGAGAGCCGCAAACCGGGGCGCTTCAAGGGGCAAATCAAACTGGCCGACGATTTCGACGCCACCCCCGAGGAGGTCATACGGACCTTCGAGGGGGAATGACGATGCAACGGCTGCTGCTCGACGCCCACACCCTGCTTTGGTGGCTGGCCGACGATCCCGCCCTGGGGACTCAAACCCGTGAAGCCATCGCCGACGGTCGCAACCGGGTTTACGTGAGCGCCGCCTCGATATGGGAGATCGGCATCAAGCGGGCGCTGGGCAAACTCGATGCCCCTCAGGGGATGGATCGCATCGTCGAGGAGGAGCGTTTCATTCCCCTTCCCGTCACCTTGCACCACGCCGAAGCGGCCAGCCTACTCCCCCACCACCACCGCGACCCCTTCGACCGCATGTTGATCGCCCAGGCGCAAAGCGAGGGATTGACGCTGGTGACCGCCGACGGGCAGATGGGGATTTATGGGGTACGGATCTTGGCGGCGGGGGAGTGAAGCATGGGCGATCTGAAAACCTACGTCGCCAACCGACGTAGCAGCGATCCCGCATTCGACGACCAGTACGACGAGGGTTACCGAGTTTTCGTCCAAACCGGCTCAATCCAGGTTTCACAGGAAGTACCCGTATCGGATGATGGGACTGCTGAAACCGGTACCTCTCCGGTCTTCGACAAGGCAGAATCAAACGACAGCGCCCCCCCCTGATCCTTCACGCACGGGGTTCCAACCATGAATCGACAACTGCTGAATCAAGTCAGCCAACTGAGCGTCGACGAACGTCTCGAATTGGTCGAGGCCATCTGGGATACCATCGATCCCACGGAGATCCCTTTGACGGAGGCGCAACAACAGGAGTTGGATCGCCGTTTGAACGACCACCTCGACCATCCCGACGATGTCGTCCCGTGGGAAGAGGTTAAGGCGGGAGCCCTGGCGCGCTTGCGGCAATGACCGTATCGATCGTTTTTCGGCGGGCCGCCACGGCGGAATTTTAAGAGGCGACTGCCCGTTACGAAGCCCAACGCCCCGGACTCGGCAACCGGTTCATTGCCGAGGTCGAGCGATGCATCGACACCCTGGCCCGCCACCCCAAGCAATCCCCCGTGGTACATCGCGAAGTTCGGCGCGCCGTTGTCCGCCACTTTCCCTACGCCATTTTCTACCGCCTCGAAGAGAGACGATTAATCGTTCTGGCGGTCTTCCATGGCCACCGGGATCCTGCAATTTGGCAACGACGGCTCTAAACGCGACCCCGCTGGATCCCGAAGACAAGGAAGCTGGATGAACATGAAATCCATGGTTATGTGGTTCGCGCTGGGACTGGGACTGGGACTCGTGCTTCCCCTCGGTGCGAACGGGGCCTCCTACAGCCTGGGCGATCAAACCGTCGTCTTCGAAAACGAGGTTGCTGAAATCACCTGTCGTCCCTTGAGCATCGACGGACGCATTTGGGGATGGGTTGGGGACAAGGTGCAAAGCTTGGGAAGGCTCTATTTCTTGAAATGTCGTGAAGACCGCCCAAGCCACCCAACTTCGATCAACCCAGAACGACGCCCTGGAGGCATAGGCTCCTGGCACATGTTCCGCCCCGGCCAAGACCAAAAGCCTGTTCAGCTCAAACTCCCCCAATTGAGCTACTTCTCCAACCCCTCCTTCTGCGGTGCCAAGGTCGCCTATTGGGGCCACACCGAACAACACCCATTGATCTTCTCGGCCATGATCGCCGACGCCGACAACGGCAAAGTGCCACAAGAACGAAGGTTGGGAAATATCGTTTTTGAAACCGACTACGCCTATTTCTTGAAGCAGCCACAATGGGACGACGACTGCACCGAGGCGACGTTCGACGATCAACGGTTTGCACCGACAACGGTGCTGACGACCCCCTAACTCGATCAAGTCACCCGCAAGAGCAGCAACATGGTTGTTTCCATATGTAGGTATATATTGACATCTACCTTCATTCTGAAACCATGCCTGCCATGGACACCTCCTACGACGCCATTCTCGATCTTGCCCGCCGCCAGGGTTTGATCCGCCCCCGCGACCTGGAGCCCCTTGGGCTGCCGCGCGTGTTGCTCACTCGCATGGTCTCGCGCGGCGATCTTGTGCGCCGGGGTCGGGGGCTGTATGCCCTGCCCGACCATCCGGTTTCCGAATTCGCCACCCTGTCCGAGGTCGCCCGCCGCCATCCCCAGGGGGTGATCTGCCTGCTTTCGGCGCTGCGCTTCCACAATCTGACCACCCAGGCCCCCTTCGAGGTTTGGCTGGCGATCCCCAACAAGGCGCGGACCCCGCGCGGGGGGGGGACGCCGCTGCGGGTGGTGCGGTTTTCGGGGCAGGCGCTGCATGAAGGGATCGAGGAGCACATCGTCGACGGGGTGCCGGTGCACATCACCGGGGTGGCGAAAACCGTGGCCGACTGCTTCAAGTTTCGCAGCAAAATCGGCCTTGATGTCGCCATCGAGGCGCTGCGCGAGGCGTGGCGGGAGCGGCGGACGACGATGGACGAGCTGTGGCGCTTTGCCGCCGTCTGCCGGGTCGCCAACGTCATGCGCCCGTATCTAGAGAGCCTGACGTGAGCGGCAACCTGCCCGGGACCGGACATGTTCATCGTACGGGGGAAGAATTGAGCCGATCATGAAAATCATCGACAACATCAATACGCTGCTGGGCGACGATCTCAAGGCATCGATCAAACCGAAATCGCGGCTAAAGATCGCGGCATCCTGCTTTTCTATCTATGCCTACGAGGCGCTCAAAAAAGAGCTGGAACAGGTCGAGTCTTTGGAGTTCGTCTTTACGACGCCGACCTTCGTGCCCGAAGAGGTCACCGACAAGGTGCGCAGGGAGCGCCGGGAGTTTTTCATCCCGAAGCTGGGCCACGAGCGCAATGTGTACGGGTCGGAATTCGAGATCCAGCTACGCAACAAGCTGACCCAACGGGCTATCGCCAGGGAATGCGCCGATTGGATCCGCCGTAAAGCCATCTTCAAGTCCAACAAAACCAAGGCGGCAATGCAGCAAATCGCGTGCATTCAAGGGCCTGATGAGGAAACGGTTTACTCCACGCTTCATGGCTTCACCGCCGTGGACCTCGGTTACCAACAAGGCGATGCCGTCTCGAACCTTGTCCACCGCCTGGATGAGCCCCAATTCACAACCACCTACTTGCAGCTGTTCGATCAGATCTGGCGAGACCCCAACAAGGTCCAGGATGTCACGCAGGCAATCTGCGACCACATCGACGCGGTCTTTCAAGAAAACGCCCCCGAGCGGATTTACTTCTGGATCCTCTACAACATCTTCAACGAGTTTTTGGAGGACCTGGACGAAGACCTTCTTCCCAACGACCGCACCGGGTACCAGAACACCCTAATCTGGCAAAAGCTCTTCAACTTTCAGCGGGACGCCGCCGTTGGTTTGATCAACAAACTGGAGACCTACAACGGCTGCATCCTGGCCGACAGTGTCGGACTCGGAAAAACCTTCACTGCCTTGGCGGTCGTCAAGTACTACGAACTGCGTAATCGCTCGGTTTTGGTGCTTTGCCCCAAGAAACTGGCCGACAACTGGCTCAACTACAATCGCAACCTCAAGACCAATATCTTCGCCAAGGACCGCTTCAACTATGACGTGCTCTGTCATACCGACCTGAGCCGAACCGGCGGCGAGTCCTTTGGAACGCCGCTCAACCGGGTCAACTGGGGCAATTACGATCTGGTGGTGATCGACGAGTCGCACAACTTCCGAAACAACGAGGTCTTCAAGGACAAGGAGACCCGCTACCAGAAGCTGATGAATCAGGTCATTCGGGCTGGGGTAAAAACCAAGGTGCTGATGCTTTCGGCCACCCCCGTGAACAACCGATTCACCGATTTGCGCAACCAGCTTGCCCTGGCTTATGAGGGAGAATCTGAAAACCTTTCCGACAAGCTACGCTCCGGGCAATCGATCGAAGAGATCTTCCGCAACGCCCAGGCCGCCTTTAACCAGTGGTCCAAGTTGCCGCCCGAGGAACGGACCGCCCGGGCCATTCTCGATGCCCTCGATTTCGATTTTTTCGAGTTGCTCGATTCGGTCACCATCGCCCGCTCGCGCAAACACATCCAAACCTTCTACGACACCCGCGACATCGGCACCTTTCCCGAGCGGCGCAAACCGCTTTCCTACCACTGCCCTCTGACCCAGCGCCCCGACGTGCTGGGTTTCAACGATATTTTCGCCCACCTCTCCCAGCTCAACCTTGCCGTATACGCCCCGGTTGGGTACCTCCTGTCCAGCCGTGTGGCGAAATACGCCGCTCTGTACGACACCGCCATCGGCGACGGCCGGGTGACCTTCAGACAGGTGGATCGCGAGCGCAGCCTGCAAGCGCTGATGACCACCAACCTGCTCAAACGGCTGGAAAGCTCGGTTCACGCCTTCCGGTTGACCTTGAAGAGCCTGCATGACAACCACACCAAAACTTTGGACCGCATTGCGGCTTACTTAGCCAAGGGGAGCGAAAGCAGCATTTCGGATTGGACCGAGGTCCTGGAAAACCTCGATGCCGACGACGACGAGTGGCCGGATCTGGGGGAAGACGTCATCGGGGGAAAGATCAAAATCGACCTGGGGGACATGGATCTACCCCGTTGGGAGCACGACCTCAAGGCCGATTTGGCGCTCATCGACGATCTGTTGACCTCGATGAGCAAAGTCACCCCCGAGGAGGATGCCAAGCTGCAACACCTCAAGGCCCACATCCTGGGCAAACTCGAAAATCCCATCAATCCGGGCAATCGCAAGATCTTGATCTTTTCGGCCTATGCCGATACCGCCGACTACCTCTACAACCAATTGGCACCCGAACTGAATCGGGATCATGCCCTTCATGCCGCCAAGGTCACTGGCAAGGACGCCCCCAAATCGACCCTCAAGGGGGGGTACGATTTCCAAGAACTGCTCACCCTTTTCTCGCCCCGCGCCAAGGACAAAGCGGTGGTGCTCCCCGATGAACCCGCCGAGATCGATTTGCTGATTGCCACCGATTGCATTTCGGAGGGGCAAAATCTTCAGGACTGCGACTACCTGATCAACTACGACATCCATTGGAACCCGGTGCGCATCATCCAGCGCTTTGGCCGGGTCGACCGCATCGGCTCGCCCAATCGGAGCATCCAGTTGGTCAATTACTGGCCCGACATCACCCTGGACGAATACATCAACCTCAAGGAGCGGGTCGAAAACCGGATGACCATCGTCGACGTCACCGCCACCGGGGACGACAACGTCCTAAGTGCGCAGGCCAACGACGTGGCCTATCGCAAGGAGCAACTGCGACGGTTGCAAGAGGAGGTGATCGAGCTGGAGGAGATGAAGACCGGCGTGTCGATCACCGATATGGGGCTCAACGATTTCCGCATGGATCTGCTCAACTACCTCAAAACCCGCGACGATCTGAGCAAACTTCCCAATGGGTTGCATGCCGTGGTGCCCGCCGATCCCGAGCGGGGGCTGGTTCCCGGCGTCATCTTCTGTCTGCGCAACCGCAACCATGGATTGAACCTGCGCCAGCACAACCGACTGCATCCCTATTACCTTGTGTATGTGGATCACGATGGGCAGGTGGTGATCGACCCGACCGAGCCCAAGAAATTGCTCGATTGGGTACGGGCCAATTGCCGGGGGAAAAATCAGCCGCTTCCCGAGGTTTGCCGCCTGTTCAATCGGGCCACCCACGATGGACGGCGCATGGAGTTGTATTCGGCGCTGCTCGACGCCGCCATCGGCTCGATGATCGAAAGCAAGGAGGAGCAGGATCTCGACAGCTTGTTCGGTGGGGGGAAGACGACGGCGTTGGTCGATTCCATTAGCGGATTGGACGATTTCGAGTTGATCGCCTTTTTGGTGATTCAAGGATGAAGGCGGAAGAAAAGGATGAAGGCGGAAGGATGAAGGATGAAAGGGGTGAAGCGAATTGGTGGACTTGAAACAGCGGACCAAGGGTTTTGCGCTGCGGGTGATTCGCCTTTATTCGGCGTTGCCGAAGACGGTTGAGGCCCAGGTCATCGGCAAACAATTGCTACGCTCGGGGCTTTCGGTGGGCGCCCATTATCGGGAAGGAATACGTGCCCGCTCCCAGGCCGAATTTGCCAGCAAAATCGAGGGGGGGCTTCAGGAGCTTGAAGAAAGCGGATATTGGATGGAGTTGCTGGTCGAATCGGGAATCGTGCCGCTGGCCAAACTTGCCGATTTATTGGACGAAACCAACCAGTCGACGGCGATCCTGACAACGTGCGTCAAAAACTCAAAGAAACGAGGAGGTCGTGGGCATGACAACCGATGATCGCCTCAAGACCGATTCATCCTTCCGCCTTCATCCTTCATCCTTCATCCTTCCGCCTTCATCCTTCATCCTTTCCCCCCCTTCGCCTTCCCCCCGCAAACCCATTTCGGCAAGGTACTTCCCAAAAACAAAATCTACCAACGCGCCGCCCCCACCAAGTCGGTGCGGCAGCGGTTCGTCGACCAAATCGAACAAATCGTCTGGCTTCACAAGCTGGCCCCCGAGACGATCAAACTCCCCGCTACTCCGGTCGTGGCCGAGATTCAAGTCTTCGCGGTCGCGCTCAAGGAGGTGGAGGTTCACGACGAGGTGCTGCGTACCCTCGACCGGGCAATCCAGTCTCCCATTTTGTTCGAGCTGCAATCCCCGTTGGGTCTTAAAATCGTGGCCGCCTACAAACGGCCCGGCCTATCGTCCACGGCTCAACCGGTGGTGAGCGCCTATTTCGCCACCGATTGGATCCCCCCCGACACGCCTCGCCGCCCCTTGCCGATGGCGCTCGATTTGGAGGGGCTCTATGCCCAGCTGCTTGCCCCCCTGATGCCCCATCCGGTATGGCCGGGGGAGTCACTGCCTCAACATGTGGCGCGGATGGAGACGATTCAGTCTAAAGAGCGGGCATTGGCCCAGCTTGAGTCCCGCCTGCGTCGGGAGAAACAATTCAACCGCAAGGTAGAACTGCACGCCCAGATACGCGACCAGAAACAGGAACTGGAAGGATTAATCCGATGAAACCGGATGCGATTAAGCAAATGAAGAACCGTTTCGACGCGCTCAGCCAGCGCGTACCCGGCACAAACAGGGCGTTCTGGTTTGCCCGCAACCCGGTGGGGCAGCTGGGCTACGCCCTCCAGACGGCCATGAAACGTGCCATGGCGTCGTGCGAAACAACGGGTCGCACCCCAGACGATCATTTTTGTGGGATCACCAACATGGACGGCAGCTTAGCTGGGGGTGGCCATGCCCAAAATTGAGGTTAAAGGCACCGAAATTTCCGTGTTCTCGCAGGGGAACATGGACTTCATCTCCCTGACCGACATGCTCCGCGCCAAGGAGGGCGACTTCTTCATTGCCGATTGGCTGCGCAACCGCAACACCGTGGAGTTCCTGGGGATTTGGGAGCAGGTGCATAACCCGGATTTTAATTATGGCGGATTCGCCACAATTAGAAGCCAGGCGGGGCTCAACAGCTACAGGCTCAGCGTCAAGGAGTGGGTCGCTCAAACCAACGCCGTCGGTTTGGTCGCCAAGGCAGGCCGTTACGGCGGAACCTACGCGCACAAAGACATCGCCTTCGAATTCGGCATGTGGATCAGCGCCGAATTCAAGATTTACCTGATCAAGGAATTCCAACGCCTGAAAGATCAGGAGCTTCAGCAACTGGGTTGGGACATCCGTCGCAACCTTACGAAAATCAACTACCGCATCCACACCGATGCCATTAAGACCAGGCTGATCCCACCCGAGCTGACCCCCCAGCAGATCAACCACGTTTACGCCAGCGAAGCGGACCTGCTGAACATGGCCCTGTTCGGCAAAACCGCAAAACAATGGCGCGAAGAAAACCCCGGTGTCCAGGGCAATATTCGCGATGAAGCCAATGTCTCTCAACTGGTGTGTCTGGCCAATCTTGAAACCCTCAATGCCCACTTCATTCATCAGGGTGTGCCGCAATTTGAACGGTTGAAGACCTTGAACCAAACGGCAATTCACCAGATGCAATTGTTGCTTGATGACAGAGGCATTCGGCACATTGCCGAAAACTAAGGATGAAGGCGGAATGGTGAATGGTGAATGGTGAAAAAATGCATGGTGCGGTGACGATTGAGATGAATGGGGGTGGGTTTTTTTCATCCTTCATCCTTCCCACTTCATCCTTTTTTTAAGCAGAGGTTGTAATGGATAAACTCAAAATGCACTCCCCCGATCTGACCCAGGCCAACATCCGCAAGATTATGGATTTGTTTCCCAATTGCGTGACGGAAATAAAGGATGAAGGCGATGGGGTGAAGGATGAAGGTGGAAGGATGAAGGATGAAAAAGAGGCGGGGGTCAGCCCGCGTTCTTCATCCTTGCGATATGCCATCGACTTCGACCTGCTGCGCCAGGAGCTTTCGGACCATGTGGTGGAGGGGCCGCAGGAGCGTTACCACCTGGACTGGCCCGGCAAACGGCAGGCGCTGCTCACCGCCAACGCCCCCATCGCCAAAACCCTGCGCCCCTGCCGGGAGGAAAGCGTCGATTTCGACACCACCCAGAATTTGTTCATCGAAGGGTGGGGTGGACCCCACTCCTTGGACAGTTTGGGGGCGAAAATTTGTAAACGGTTAGTGGCGGTGGGTGGTTCCGCCGTGGGTTTGATGGACCTGTTCTGGGGTCTTGCCGCCGAGGGCACTGTGGGGGCGCTCGGTGTTGTAAAACCGGAAGTAGCGGTCGAGCCCCTGGTGCAGCGCCACCCCATCGGCATGGTCGTACAGGTAGATCTCTTCGTACTTCACCGTGCGCCACAAACGTTCGATGAAGACGTTGTCCAGCGCCCGGCCCCGTCCGTCCATGCTGATGAGAAT